>JAFMHF010000059.1:13284-14653 GCA_017854655.1 Puniceicoccaceae bacterium
AAGGTGCGCCCGCCAAGGATCTCAGCTTCTTGCACGCCTTTGATCGATGTGAGGCGAGGCTGGATGACGCGCACTAGATAGTCGGTAATTTCGTTGGCTTCGAGTATGTCGGATACGAAGGAAAGGTAGGCGGAGGCGCGTTCGCTTTCAGCAGATTCGACGGTGATGATTGGCACTTCCGCTTCGGGAGGCAAATCGCCGCGGACTTGGTCGACCTTTGAGCTGATTTCGGCGAGGGCTTTGGTCGAATCAAAGTTGAGTTCTAGGCGCACCGTGATGGTGGACATGCCGAGCAAACTTTGTGAGGCGATGTAATTGATACCGTCGGCAGAGGCGATGGCGCGCTCCAGCGGGGTGGTGATGAAGCCACGTACGAGGTCGGCATCGGCGCCAGTATAAACCGTCGTGATCGTGACCTTGGCGTTTTCGTTACGCGGGTATTGTCGCACCGTGAGCGAGGAAATCGCTTGCAGACCCGCAATCACGATCACCATGCTGACCACGATGGCGAGCACGGGGCGCTTGATGAATATATCGGTAAAAGCTGGCTTCATGTGGGACTAGAAAAGTGTGGGCGGTGCAACAACGAAGCCGATTAAGAATTGTTCGGACTCGGTGCGAGTTCCGGAGTAGGAGCCAAATCGTTATGGATAGTGATAGGCATGCCGTTGTTCAGTTTGAAGGCGCCGGCCGAGACGATCTCGTCGCCTTCTTGGAGCCCTTCTAGTATGCTGACAAAATCACCAGTGCGCTTGCCGGTACGAATAAACGACTGCTTTACGATGGTTGTTTCTAGGCCAGAGACTTCGTCGGTGGCGGTGGTCACTTTGAAAATTGAATTCCCATACGGAGCATAGACGATCGAAGTGGCTGGCACGACCAGCACGTCATTTTTATTAGGTAAGATGACGGTGACCTTGACGAATAGGCCAGGGCGAAGACGTTCATCTTCGTTTTCTAGCGTTCCTTGAAGTTTGACTGTGCGAGTGACTGGGTCGATCTGCGGGCTAATTGCCGTGACACTACCTTCGAACGTTTGTCCGGGATAGACGTCGCTATGAAGTGTGATTTTCATACCAGCAGCAACTCGAGCAATGGCCTTCTGGGGGAGCGTGAAGTTGACGAACACCTGATCGTAGGATTGCAGGGTAACGATGGGAGCGCCCATCGATAGGTACTGACCTAGGTTGATCTGACGTATGCCCACTCGACCGCTAAAAGGAGTGCGGATGGTCTTACGCTCGATGATCGCTTCCAAGTTTTTCATCTCTGCGGTGGCCTTGTCAAAGTCCGCTTGTGCGCGATCCAACTGTGATTGAGCGATTGAGTCTGTGCCGCGCAAGCGTTTGGCACGAACCAACTCAAGTTC
>JAFMHF010000128.1 GCA_017854655.1 Puniceicoccaceae bacterium
GATAAGGAGCGCAATACGGACGAGTCGCTGCAGGTGTTGCTCGATGGGATGCGCTGGATGGGCATGGAATGGGACGAAGGCCCAGAAGTAGGCGGCGAATACGGCCCGTATTTCCAGAGCCAACGTCAGCCGATCTACGACGAGTATTTGAAAAAGTTGCAGGATGCAGGGCGCACTTATGAGAAGGATGGCGCGATTTGGTTCAAACTCGAAGGCGAGCGCTACACCGAATATGACGATTTCAAAAAGAAAGAAATCGAGAAGGTCAAAGCCGCTCCTGTGGTGATCGACGATGCGGTGCGTGGTCGGGTCGAGCGGGCTGAGGAATTGGACTTCGTGATCGTGCGTAAGGATGGCAATCCAGTGTTCCACTTTGTCAACGTGGTCGATGATATCGCGATGGGCATCACCCACGTGATTCGCGGCGAAGACCATTTGTCCAACACCAGTAAGCACGTAGAGCTGTTCAATGCTTTCGGCGTGACGCCGCCAGTGTTTGCACACATTCCGCTAATTCTGAAAGAGTCGGGCCCTGGTAAAATGAGCAAGCGCGACAAGGGTGCGTTAATCGAAGAATACGAAACACGCGGTTTTTTGGCCAATGCGGTGCGTAACTACATTTCGCTGCTCGGCTGGAATCCCAAGGATGAGCGCGAGAAAATGGACATCGATGAGATCATCGAGCTGTTCGACTTTGCTGGAATCAACAAGGGCAACTCTCGCTTCGATGAGAAGAAGCTGTCGGCCCTCAATACCGAGTATTTGCGTGAGATGAATGTGGAGACCTTCACATTCTTGGCACGTCCGATTCTACACACTGCGGGTGTGATCGAAGAGGACGCGGATGAAGATTACATTCAAGCGGTGCTGGCGCTGTGCCAAGGCAAGGCGCGCTCGCTAGAAGAGTTGCCTGAGTTCTGCCGCTATTTCTTCTGCGACGAATATGTGATGGACGAGAAGACCGGCGCTAAGATTGCCAAGAAGGCGGATCCTAAGGAGCTACTCGCTGAGATCGTGCCAGTGATCGAAGGTATTGAAACATTCACCGCGGATGCCTTGCAAGCAGGGTTGGAAGCGCATGCGGAATCGAAGGACGCCAAGGTCTTCGCTTATTTCCCAGCGCTGCGTTACGCATTGAGCGGGCAGGGTGGTGGCCCAGATCTGTTGCCGATGCTGGTCGTGCTTGGTCAAGCGCGCGTGCTTGCACGTTTGAAGGCCTTCATTGCTTAAATTTTTAATTGCGGACGCTTTTGGTCTGGCAGATTTTTCACGATTCATCTTCTTCAACGCTTATGTCAGACGCTAAAGATACGCCGACCGATTTCATCCGCCAAATGGTGGCTGCCGATGTGGCAGCTGGTAAACATGATGGACGTGTGCAAACACGCTTCCCGCCCGAGCCGAATGGTTATTTGCAGATTGGTCACGCTAAAGCGCTGTGCCTGAATTTTAGCATTGCTGAGGAATTTGGTGGGCAGTGCAACCTGCGCTTCGACGATACCAATCCTGAGAAGGAAAGCGACGAGTTCGTCCAAGCCATTCAGGAAGACATCGCATGGTTAGGCTTTAAATGGGCGAAAATCTGTTTCGCGAGTGATTATTTCGAGCAACTGTTTGATTGGGCGATCAAGCTGATCGAAGAGGGACACGCGTATGTCGAGGAACTTTCGTTTGACGAGATGCGTGACTACCGTGGTTCGATTAACCAGCCGGGCCGTCCGAGCCCTTTTCGTGAGCGTCCGATTGCTGAGAGTGTGGATCTCTTTAAACGCATGCGTGCGGGTGAATTTGCCGATGGCGATAAGGTGCTGCGCGCCAAGATCGACATGACGCATCCGAACATGAACATGCGCGACCCAGTGATGTATCGTATTAAACGCATGCACCATCACCGTATGGGCGACAAATGGTGCATCTATCCGAGCTACGATTTTACTCACGGCCAAAGTGATTCGCTTGAAAAGGTCACGCACTCACTTTGCTCCTTGGAGTTCCAAGATCACCGTCCGCTCTATGATTGGTTCATTGAAAAACTCGACATTTTCCCGTCTAAACAGACCGAGTTCTCGCGTTTAAACATGACCTACACGGTGGTGAGTAAGCGCAAGCTGCGTGAGCTAGTTGAGGGTAACTTTGTCGATGGTTGGGATGATCCGCGCATGCCGACACTCTCTGGCATGCGGCGCCGTGGCTATCCCGCCGTTGCGATTCGTAAATTTTGTGAGACCGTCGGCATTACCAAGGTCAATTCGACCAGTGATGTAGCGCTGCTCGAACATGCGGTGCGTGCCGAGCTCAACAGCACCTCGATCCGCCGCATGGCGGTATTCAATCCGCTCGAAATTAAGATTACCAACTGGCCAGAAGGTGAAGTGGTTGAAGTCGATGGCGTGAACAATCCCGAAGATGAATCGGCTGGCACGCGTAAGATCCCATTTTCAGGTTGTCTGTTCATTGAGCAAGAAGATTTCAAGGAAGAGGCCAATCGTAAATTCCACCGTCTCAAAAAGGGCGGCGAAGTGCGTTTGCGCTACGGCTACATCATCAAGTGCGACGACGTCGAGAAAGACGCCGATGGCTTGATTACCAGGCTACTTTGCACGGTCGATCACGACACGCTAAACAAGCAACCTGAAGACCGCAAGGTGAAGGGCGTCATCCATTGGGTGAGTGCCGATCACGCGGTGGCAACACCGATTCGCTTGTTCGACCGCTTATTCACCGAAGAGCATCCGGAAGCCGATAAGGAGATTTCATTCACTAAGTATGTGAACCCAGAATCATCAACAGAAGTGACTGCGCTCTGTGAACCGAGCTTGATGGAGATGGCTGCGGGCGAGCAATGCCAGTTCGAGCGCATTGGTTATTTCTGTGTGGATAACAAGTTGTCGAAGCCAGGTGCGCCAGTGTTTAACCGTACGGTGGCCTTGCGTGATTCATGGGCGAAGTCGAAGTCGTAGAGCGCCAGAGAATCGAGCAAGCAGAGAAGGAAGATTGACAAGGGCAGAGCTGTTGCCGTCAATCGGCGGTTGATGAGCGAAGAAAAGCCAGTTATCCTTACATGTGCCCAACCGACCGGAGTCCTGACTCTCGGCAACTATTTAGGAGCCGTTAAAAATTGGGCGACCTTGCTCGACGATAACACCTGTTATTTCGGTGTGGTCGATATGCACGCGATTACGGTTAAGTATACGCCTGCTGAGTTGCGCAAGAATACCTTATCCTGCGTGGCGCAATACATCGCTTGTGGCCTCGATCCGGAGCGTTCGAATATTTTCATTCAGTCGCATATTATTGGGCATACCGAGTTGGCTTGGTTACTGAGCTGTATTACGCCGATTGGTGACTTACAGCGCATGACTCAGTTTAAAGAAAAGGCCGCGAAGCTCGGCTTTAAAGTGTCCGAGGGGGAGACCTCGATTGCTAACCAAGGAGCGCGTCAAGGTGCG
>JAFMHF010000060.1:0-1879 GCA_017854655.1 Puniceicoccaceae bacterium
GGCGGGACTCGAACCCGCACGCCATTACTGGCAAGGGATTTTAAGTCCCCAGTGTCTACCATTCCACCACCCGGGCACAGGTTGCGTCTTTGGACAAGCGCAGAAAAAAACAAGCCGTCCATGCCATGGCAAGTCTCTATCCGATCAAATCGTTTAAAACACATCGATCCCACCCATGATTGCGGGCAAATTTGAGTCGCTTGCCTTATCAACATCTTAACAGACGCCGCCCCTCTCAACTAAATCGAAAGATCGTAAATCGCATACCCAGCAAATAGATTTGGCAGGTACTTGCATTCACCACTCCAATTCCCTCCGAGATACACGCGGTTCTCGATGTTGATTGCTCGAGCGGTGCAGAAAGCATCAAACTCACTCACTGAAAATGGATTTGAGCGCAGCGTCTCATACCATTGCCGCGGATACACCTCATTGACGGTACGCTGCCCTTTCAGTAAAAAATTAAGCCGATTCAGCCAGAACCCGTGATTCACAAAGCCAACCGTCACTCGCTTACCGACGCGCAACCCTTCCGCCAAGATGGCATCTGGGTCGTCCAACAGCTCAACTGATCGGCTGAAAATCACGCGATCAAATGCGTTGTCACCAAAAGTCGCCAATAGTGCTTGCACATCACCATGATAAGCTGGCACGCCACGCTTCACACAACTTAGGATGCGCTCGAAGCTAATATCTACACCGACGCCGTAGACTGACTTCTTCTGCTTTAAATACTCTAATAAGACACCTCTACCACAGCCGAGATCCAACACACGATCTCCCTCATCCACCCAACGGGCGATGATTTGAAAATCAACTTGTCGTCTCATTTTGTTGTGAATCATAGCGTCATTTACCGATCTAGAAAGGTTCGGATCAAATCGTACAGTTCGGGGGAACGCACGAGGAACGAATCGTGGCCAAAGTCCATCGACAGCTCTGCATAGGTCGCATCCTTACCGAGACGTAGCAGTGCTTCTGCAACTTCACGATTACCTTGCGGCGGATAAAGCCAATCCGATGTAAACCCAACCACCAGCCCAGGCGCTGTGACAGTTGAAAGCGTGTCATCCAAGGAAACTGGCCCGTGTAGATCAAAGCGATCCAGCGCCTTGGTCAAATACAGGTAGGTATTGGCATCAAAGCGGCCAACAAAGCTCTGGCCTTGATAGCGCAAGTAGCTCTCGACCTCAAATTCGACGTCGAAATGCTCCTTGCCAGCATCCTCAGTGCGCCGCTTGCGGCCAAACTTTGCTTCCATACCGGCATCTGAGAGATACGTAATGTGCGCCATCATCCGAGCCACCGCGAGGCCATGCCCGGGCGGTTGGTCTGGGTCGTAATTACCATTATCCCAAATCGGATCACGCATGATGGCTTGGCGACCGGTATCGTTAAAGGCGATTGCCTGTGCGTTGTGGCGCGCACAACAAGCCATGGCGATATAACGCCCCACCCGATGCGGAAAATCAATCGCCCATTGCAGTGTTTGCATACCGCCCATACTTCCACCAACCACGGCATGTAAGCGATCCACACCCAACGAATCGAGTAACAGGCTCTGCGCTTTGACCATATCGTGCACGGTCAATTTTGGAAAATCTAATCGATAGCGCTCGCCAGTTTCTGGGTTGATCGAATACGGACCAGACGAGCCAGAACAGCCACCCAGTGAATTCGAACAAATAACAAAATAGCGCGAGGTATCAATCGGCTTACCTGGGCCAACGGCGAAATTCCACCAGCCCGACTTACGCTCATCGATACTGTGCACACCTGCACAGTGATGATTTCCACTGAGCGCATGGCAAATGAGGATCGCATTATCCTTAGCCGCATTGAGATGCCCGTAAGTCTCATAACGCAAAGTCAGCTCAGG
>JAFMHF010000060.1:2235-14283 GCA_017854655.1 Puniceicoccaceae bacterium
AGACCATTGGCAATACGCTCATAGCCCATATCATTGAGCACACCGTGACTGACCGCAGCCATCACGCTCTTGGCGCCATTCTTTTTGAGCAACTCAGCAGCTGCACACAAAGTACCCGCAGTCTCAGTCATATCATCGACCAGAAGAATGTCGCGCCCGTCCACATCCCCCACCATTGACACGGCTTCGACCGTCTCGGCCGAAGTTCGACGTTTCGCGATAAAGCCAAGGGGCACATCGAGCATACCCGCATACGCGGATGCCATCTTCATCCCCCCCACATCAGGTGAAAAGAGCGTTAAATTACTGGTATCGATATCTTTCAGATAGTCGAAAAGTACCGGCGATGCGTAAAGATGATCGACGGGGATATCGAAGAAGCCCTGAATCTGCTGAGCGTGAAGATCGACCGTCAATACACGGGTCGCACCCGCGGAGACCAACAGATTGGCTACCAGCTTCGATGTAATCGGCACACGTGGCTGATCCTTACGATCCTGACGGGCATAGCCGTAAAAAGGAATCACTGCGGTGATGCTACGAGCCGACGCACGGCGGGCCGCGTCAATCATGATGAAGAGCTCCATCAGATATTGATTGGCGGGATTACATGTGGACTGGATAATAAAAATATCCGCGCCACGAATGTTCTCATTAATTTGAACGAAGCTTTCCCCGTCAGGGAAACTCATTACCGTCGCATCGCCGAGAGGCACATCCAAATAATCGCAAATATCTTTCGCTAGTTTTGGGTTGGAATTGCCGCAGAAGATTTTCAGTGAGTTTTCTTTCATATCAATTATTCACTTGTGCCACATTCAGGCAGAGACTCGACTCTTTTCTCTAATTTATCGAATCTTTTGAAAAGATCAGGAAGACGCCGCTGTAAAACCGCAATCCGATTATAGAGCATAAGGGGTTCAGCAGTGGGACCACGCACCTTCTCTTTGGGATCCAGCGAGCGCGACACGCCGGTGCCACCAGCAACCATAGCGCCGGAGCCAATCGATAAATGTCCAGCAACTCCAGCCTGCCCAGCGAGTATGACGCCATCGCCCAATACCGTACTACCAGCGATGGCGACCTGAGCAATCAGCAGACAGTGCTTGCCGATACGTACATTGTGCGCGATCTGCACCTGATTATCGAGCTTAGTGCCAGTGCCAATAATTGTGGACCCAAAGCGAGCACGATCAATCGCGGTATTGGCACCCACATCGACATCCGCTTCCGTCACGACATTTCCAATCTGAGGAACACGTTGATGCGCACCGTCGATAAATTCGTAGCCATAGCCATCGGAGCCAATAACACAGCCGGATTGGAGCCGATTACGCTTCCCGATGACACAGTAATCCCCGATGACCACTTGCGAGAACAGATGCGACTCATCCCCTACTTTGGCATATTTACCGACGCAGACATGTGCTTCGAGTACTGCAGCACCAACGACTGCGCCTTTGCCAATACAGCAAAATGGACCGATGGAGGCTGAAGGCGAAACGATGGCATCGCCATCAACAAAAGCAGTCGGATGCACGCCAGACGCAGGCAGCGGCTGTAAGCTTTTCTCCATATCGCGACACAACAGCGCGAGCGCATACGACGGATTGTCCAGCTTGATGTGCAGCTGCCCCGCCTTCGGTGTTTCCGTATAATCACGAGGCAGGAGCAGTACCGACGCAGCTGAGGAAGCGACTAAATCGCGATACTTGGAGTTACTCAAAAAGGACAAGTCGCCTGCCATCGCTTCAGCGAGTGAAGCGATTCCAGTGATTTCACCTTGATATTCACCAGAAAATTCCACGTCGTCACCGACGATTTCCAAGATACGTTGAGTGGTGTATGCAAATGACATATTAAAGAAATAAACAAAAAACCCTGTCCTTAGCGAGAACAGGGTTTTTGAAAATAGAAATTTTAACGAACTTATTCGCTAGCGTTCAAGACTGCGATCACCGCATCAGAGATCTCAAGATCTTCCGCTGCAAAGACGACTGTATTGATCGGCACGACCAAATCGATTCCTTTATCCATAGCGACTTGCTTCACTGCTTCCACAGCCTTCTGCTGCAGAGGTGCAAGCTCTTCTTTTTGCCCTTGCTGAGCGAGTTGCTGTGCTTGCTGGCGGAACTGCTGAAACTCACCTTGAGCAGCTTGAAGTTGAGCCTGCAGACCTGCGATTTCCGCTTGTGCTTCAGCTTTTGCTTCGTCGCCAAGTGCAGGGTTTTTTACCTTTGCTTCAGCCTCGCGACCTGTTGTCGCGATCGATTCGATGTTAGCCTGCATTTTCTTCATTTCCTCCTCAACCGGAGCAACAGAGCCTTTGACCTTCTCGACCGCTGTCTGAAAAGCAGTGTAATCATTCAAGATACGCTGCACGTTGACTGTACCGACGACTGGAGTCTTCTGAGCGAAGAGGCCGACTGCACAGAAGGCAGACGCAAGAAATAGAGTAGTTATTTTATTCATAAGTATTCAGATTGAGGGTTTTTATGAGATAATGCAAGCAACACTAGAAGCGTGTGCCAAAAGAAAAGTTAAACTGTGCGCCATTGTCTTCTGCGTTATCAGGAACTGTGAGTGGAAAACCGAGATCGAGCTTCAGAGGAGAACCCATCAGAATGATACGTGCACCGACACCCCAATTTGAAGCATAATCTGAAGGACTAAAATCATAATCGGACTCATTAACAAAGCCCCAATCATAGAAAGCAACTAGCCCTAAAGGTTCCGCAAGCCGGAAACCATATTCAAAAGAAAGCATCCCATAGGAGTTTCCCCCAACGGCTTCTTCTTCGTCATCTGAATCACGAGGGCCTACGTCACGGTACTCGAAACCACGCAAACTATCAGGACCACCGAGATAGAAACGATCATAGAACGGCACATCATCGCTGTCCCCATACGGCGAAGCGGCGCCAATACGGCCAATAATAGAGAGCGTCTGGTCGTATTTATCAAAGGTAGGGATGAATTGTGCCGTGCGCGCCTCTAGCTTGAGATAATTTACATCACCACCAACCCCAGCCAGCTCAGAGGAGAGCGTGGTGCGATTGCCACTGCGCGTGAACATCAGTGAATTTCGAGTGTCGCGAAGCAGCGATAAGCCGACCTTCGACACGATATCTGTCTCACCATCGGCAGCCTGATAGACATCAGCGATACCGTCGCCTGGTCGCGAGCCATCTGGGTTGTCGTTACCCTGGTCAGGCCCAAAATCCACATCGAAAATCTCAACCATTTCAAAGCGGTAAGACAGGCGTGCTTCGACCAACTCGAAGAGACGGCGACGCAGGTAGAGTTCAAAGCCGGTGCGCAGCTCATTGTAATCGCTACTGTTATAGTCCGACTCAGTTCGGAACAGCTCGACCCCAAAGGCCAAACGCTGCTCAAACAGCCAAGGCTCCTCGAAAGCAATCAAGATCTCATTACTTGTGCTGCCCAAGGACGCTCGAAAGCGGAATTTCTGACCATCTCCACGGAATCCAGAGCGATAATTAAATAAGTCAAAATTTCCCTGTGTCAGCTCGAAATAAACCACCGCGCTCTCAACGGAACCGAAGCCGGCACCGAAAGTGAAGTTGCCCGTGCGACCTTCGCTGACTGTGACACTCAGATCACGACGCCCGGGGACATTCGTCGCCTCGGGGTTCATGCGCACATCACCAAAGTAGCGCGTATTGCGCAAACGGTTCTCACTGGTTTTCATACGCTTCAAGTCAAAGACATCGCCAGGGCGTAAGGCCAACTCACGAATGATCACACGAGTCTTGGTGATTGTATTACCCTCTACCTTAATCGATTCGACATAGAACTTCTCGCTCTCGCGCACACGAAAGACCACGTCAATCGCGCGCGTATCCATGTTCGGCACGCGCTCGGCACGCACGCCCGCATCCAAATAACCTCGTGATGTGTAATACTCACGAACAGCCGACGCGGCTGCATCAACTTTTTCAGGAGAAAACGGATCGTTGGTCGCAGTCTCGATTGCTCCAAGCAGCTCACCCGTGGTAAAAATCGTGGCATTATCGATCGATATTTCTCCGACAGTGTATAGCTCTCCTTCTGTTATAGGAATGGTGATGTAGAGCTGCTCGTCGGTCTTAAAGTCGAGCACGACATCGTCCGCATCGATAACGACATCCAAATAACCCTGGTTGCGGTAATAGATGCGCAACAGCTCAAGGTCTTCCTTAAACTTAACCTCATCAAAACGGCCAGACCCAGTGAGCCACGACAACCAATCGGTCTGCTGCGTCTCTAGCACCTTAGCCAACTCCTTATTTTCGATAATAGAATTCCCCTCGAACAGCAGGCCTTTGATTTTAACATTTGTACCTTCATCGATATCAAACAACACAACCGCATAGCCAGTATCTTCATCACGTTGAATGCGATAATCCACCGTCACATCAGGATAGCCCTTTTTCACATAGTAGGCCTCAATCTTGTCAGCAGCTTCGCTGACTTGATATTCATCCAACGGCACGCCGGCCTCCAGTTCTCCCTTTGAGGACAAGCGACCTTCTTTATATTTCTGATTCCCGGAATATGTAATACGCTCGATCGTATACTTGGGGATTACCTCGAAGATCACATTAACAGAACCATCGTCCGAATTCTCGACTTTCACTTCGACGAACTCAAAATGGCCAGTGCCGTACAGCGTGCGGATCGATTGATCAATCAACGCCGTATTGTAATTCATGCCTCTGCGCAGTTGCACATTGCTGAATACGAACTCTTCACTTACTGACTTAAAACCATCGAACTCGACTCGCACTTCATTTACCTTCGGGTATTCTTGGGCAGACAAAGTTGTGAAACTGAAAAAGGCAGTGCAGCAAATCGCGGTACAAAAAAAAGTCTTAATAAATAACATTAGTAGGTATCTCAAAATATAATTGAAGAACTAGCGATGAAAATTTTCGTAGCGAGTGTAGCGACGGACGAATGTTAAATCGATCTCTCCTATCGGACCATTACGTTGCTTCGCAATGACTAATTTAATGTGCTCCTCAGCAGAGGGCAAGCCGCCATCCTGGACACCCTCGTCATCGTCATCACGCCTCTTCGGGCGATGTAGTAGCAAGACCACGTCGGCATCCTGCTCAATTGATCCAGATTCACGGAGGTCAGAGATACGCGGATCACGGTTTTCCTTTTCAGACTCACGGTTCAGCTGACTGAGCACCACGACAGGAATGCCCAACTCCTTCGCCATACCTTTCATTCCACGGGAAATATCTGCGATCTGTTGCTCACGCGGCATGCGCGGATCGGAACCTCGAATTAACTGTAAGTAGTCGACCACCACTAAGCCTAGAGGGCTCTTCGTGTGCAACCGGCGCGCTTTCGCACGAATATCTAAAATAGTTGAGCTGGCATTATCATCGATCCACAATGGTGAGCTCTTCAGCTCTTTCGCCGTGGTAACGATGTCCTCCATGTCTCCCTTCGACGCGACACGATCGCGAATACGCTTCATGTCGACGCGTGAGCGACAGCAAATCAAACGCATCGCCAAATCTTCCGAGGTCATTTCCAAACTAAAGACCAGCACCCCCGAGGGCTTACGGCCTTCCGCGGGCAACATCGCGTGCTCTGCAAAATTCATCGCCAAAGATGTCTTACCCACCGAAGGACGAGCCGCCAACACGATCATTTGCCCAGGGTGGAAGCCATACGTCATACCATCCAAGTCGCGAAAGCCAGATAGCACACCGCTAATATCATCCTTACCGCTCAATAGCGCTTGAATATTAGAAACTGCCCCATCGACTGCCTCACGAATCGGCGTCGCACCTTCTGTAACGCGGCCGCTGCTGATATCGAAAATGTCCTGCTCGATCTTTTCGATGAAGGTCGACATGTCCTCCTGCTGCTCATAACAAGCCTCGATGGTCTCGCGAGAGGTGCGGATCAAGCGACGCAACAGATACTTCTCGTGAACAATTCGTGTAAAGAAGCGGGCGTGGGCTGGTGTTTCGATTCGATTTTGAATCGCATAGATCGCGGCAATACCGCCGACCTCTTCTTCCATGCCGTTCTTACGAAGATAATCCAAGAGGAGAATCTCATCAATCGGGTCACCTGTCTCATACAATGAGAGCAGCGCTCGAAAGAGCTCTTGGTGAGAGGTCTTAAAGAAATAATCTGGTGTCAGCTTCGCTTCAATACACTCAGTCAGAATTTCGCGCCCGCCGTCAATCAAGCAGGCAGCCAGCAGGCCTTCTTCGGCCTCCACATTATGCGGTTGCACGCGTATCTCATTCAGCGCGTCATCCGGCTTACGTGTATCACGGAACTTACGGCCGCCTTTGTTGCCGCCGTAAGAAGGATTCGTGTGTTCAGGCGGCATGGGACGAACTAGTGGCTAATCGACCGCACCGAATGGCTTAATCTTCGTCTTCGTCAGAAGCATCTTCAGTAGTCGCTTCTTCGATTGGATTTTCAGAAACCACTTCGAATTTCAGTTCAACTTCAACATCAGCATGTAGCTTGATACCAGCAGTGTGTGAGCCGAGATCCTTGATTGGCTGAGCCAACCCGAGTTGCTTCTTAACCAGCTCGATGCCTTCTTCTTTGAGGCGCTCGATCAAATCGTTGGCCGTTACCGCGCCGAACATCTTGCCGCCATCGCCAGTCTTCACTGCGATTGCAATGCTGGTCTGCTCGATCTTTTCGCCAAGTGTGCGTGCTGATTCGAACTCTTTCTGCTCACGAGTTTCACGCGCTTTGAGCAGTGATTCGACATGCTTCTTATTCGCCTGAGTGATAGGCAAAGCTTGCTTGCGTGGAAGCAGGAAATTGCGCGCGTAACCTGCACGCACTGTTACTGTGTCACCCTCGGCGCCGAGGCCTTTGATGGGTTGGAGGAGGAGAACTTCAGAGTTAGCCATGATACGTTTAATTTAAACTGTGAGATAAAGAGGAGAAAGGAGATTTAAAACGGCACGTCCTCATCAAGCGTGTCGTTGTCATTAGAGAAATTTGCTGCTGGAGCTTTGGGTGCTGCTGTCGAAGCTTCAGATGTAGCAGCGTCAGTAGTCGTTGACCGCGGTGGCGGCGAACTCTTTTCGTAGCCAGCGCTGGATGGAGCACCGTCGCTATCTTCGCGACTGCCGAGAAACTGAAAGTTCTCGAGTACGACGCTCAACTTACTGCGCTTTTGGCCATCAGATTCCCACTGATCGAGCTTCAAACGGCCTTCGACCATGATCGGGCGGCCCTTACGCATATATTTGTTGATCACCTCGGCTTGCTTACCGAATGCGTCGATATCGACAAAAGTAGTCTCTTCGCGCCGCTCACCGTCTTTGGTAGAGTAAACACGCGAAGTCGCCAAACCTAGTTTACAGATCGAATTGCCATTGGCCGTCACGCGCAACTCGGGGTCGCGGGTCAGATTTCCCATTAGGATGACTTTATTAAATGAGGCCATGGCGTTTCAGTTGTAAGGTGAGAAGAAGCGACGAAGCAATCAGACTAGACCGACTGCACGAAGATCCGATTGACGCGCTTGTCGAGACGAAGCTTCTCTTGGAGTTGAGCAGGCACTGTGCCTGGACCTTCGAAGTAGACTTCGAGGCTGTGGCCTTGAGTGAAGCGACGATCAGCAGCACGCGCGAATTCGCGCATCCCGAGATCTTCACTGTCAGTGACCGTTCCACCGAGTGAAGCGAGAATTTCAGTCAAATCAGCCAAGAGCTTAGCGGAATCGTCTTCTGATTCGCGGAGGTCGAGGATGAAAGTAGTTTTGTAGTTGTTTGTAGTCGTTGCGCTCATGCTATGGTGCCGTGCGTTGGTTAATGAAGTTCATGGCGTGCTCAGGCTCCTTGTCAATAATGAGCTGAAAATGCTCAAGATAAGTCGGGGTCTGATCCGCCAAAAGTTTTTGTTCGTCCTTTGATAGTTTACTCAAGACGTAATCTGCTAGGTCCATCTCTTTGTGTGGTTTCGCACCAATTCCGATACGATAGCGAAGAAAGCCTGGCCCAATCTGCGCGAGCAAATCGGTGATCCCATTATGACCACCCGCGCTACCACCCAAACTGAGCTTAGGCCTGCCGAGCTCGAGAGTGATGTCGTCGTAAACGGCGACTAGCGATGAGGCTGGGAGCTTCCGATAGCGTAGAATCGCACCTAGTGACCGTCCGCTGGCATTCATGAAGCATTGAGGCTTCACCAGTAAGAGCTTTCGCTCTTCATAGGACACAGTTGCGATTTCCGCTTCGAAACGGGCTTCCGTCTTCCACTCGGCATGCAGCTTCGCCGCCAGTTTCTCAACCAGAGCAAAGCCGACATTATGCCGAGTGTTGCGGTATTTAGAGCCCGGATTTCCGAGGCCGGCAATGACCGCTATGGACATTTTAGAAAGAACGAAGAGAGAATCGAAAAAGTTTCTCTCGGAAAAGATTACTCGGCGGCGTCGCCTTCAGCAGCGACGTCGTCCTTGACCTTGGAAGCAGGCACTTCGTCCGCAGCCACTTCAACAGTCTCTTCAACGGTTTCAATGGCGACTGTTGGAGGCTGGCAAGAGACGATCACTTGGATCGGCGTGCCGAGGTATTCAACACCGTCAAGCACAGGCAGGTCGCTGATATGAATTGCCGCGCCAACGACGAGATCCTTCACATCGACTTCAATATGGTCTGGAAGCTTAGATGGACGGCAGCGAATTTCGACTTCGTGCGTCTTGTGATCAATCATACCACCCTCTTGCACCCCAAGGGCATCCGCTTCACCGATGAGGTGGACCGGCACGTGAGCCACAAAGCTCTCACCTCGAGCCACTTCAAGGAAGTCGATGTGATTAATGCAGTTCTTCACTGCATTACGCTGGACCTCTTGAATGCTGGTCAGAGCAGTCTCGCCCTTCTCATCAACCAATTCGATCAGAACAGCACCGCCGCCGATCGAGCGTTTAAGATCACGAAACTCCACTGCAGAGAGCGAAATTGAGCGTGAGTTGCCTTTGCTATATACGCAGGCAGGAATATTACCTTCAGCACGGAGGCGGCGTGCGACGCCACGGCCCGTATTTTCGCGGTTGATGATGTTGAGTTTGAACTGTTTCATTGTCTGTAAAATGAGATGAAATGCGCCCCCCACATGGAGGCTTTTACTATTAGAAAGCCGCGCACAATAAAATAGGAGCTCGGAAAAGCAACCTAAAGTTTCGGCATTTTTTGAACAGCTAAAAATATCCCCAGTCCGCTACGGCCAGATGCACAAAAAACAACTCGCAAAAAAGCCCAAATCGGCATTTCTACAATGCTAAACGACGCATGTCCCAAGATCCGACACCTCCATTGACTAACGAACGACGCGACGCGCTGCGCTCAATTCCATTTGCACAGGCCCCCTCGCCTAGCTATATTGTCCACTTGGACCAGCTTGAAGCAAACTGCCAACTACTCCAATCAGTAGCTGAGCGTTCTGGAGCCAAGGTCCTACTCGCACTCAAAGGCTTCGCGTGCCACAGCACTTTCCCACTGATCAATCGCTACCTCAGCGGTACGACATCCAGCGGCCTCCACGAGGCTCTACTTGCCCACGAGCTATTCGGCAAAGAAGTGCATGTCTATTCCACTGGCTACAAGGATACAGAGTTGCAACAACTCGGTCGATTTGCACACAGCCTCGTATTCAACTCTGCCCAACAACTCGCCAGAGGCATTGCTCAACTCCCCAAAGAAAACCGCCCTGAGCTAGGCCTACGTATCAACCCCGAATATTCCGCAGTCGAGACAGAGCTCTACGACCCCTGCTCGCCAGCATCGCGACTCGGCACCACACGCAGCGCACTCGATCGCGCACTCTCCAAACTCGCCGACAACCCACTCCAACAGATCGACGGGCTACACTTCCACGCACTCTGCGAGCAAGACGCCGATGCGCTCGAACATACCGCCGACGCATTTGAAGCAAAATTCGGCGACCTCATCCCTGGACTCAAGTGGCTCAATTTCGGCGGCGGTCACCATATAACTCGACCCGGCTATGACATTGATCGCCTGTGCCGCACAGTTCAACGCTTCCGCGAGCGCTACGACGTGGACGTCTACCTAGAACCAGGCGAAGCTGTGGCGCTCCAAACCGGCGTGCTCGTCACCACCGTACTTGACCTCATTGAAGCTGGCGACCAGCAGATCGCCATCCTGGATACCTCGGCCACTTGCCACATGCCAGACGTGCTGGAAATGCCCTACCGCCCTAACATACTTGATGCCGACCAAGCGGGCATCCAGTCACACACATACCGCCTCGGCGGCATGTCCTGCCTGGCGGGCGATGTGATCGGCGACTACTCCTTTACCGAACCGCTACAAATTGGCCAGCGCATCATCTTCCTCGACATGGCCCACTACACAATGGTCAAGAATTCGACCTTTAACGGCGTGCCCTTACCAGCTATCTGCTTATATAGCGAGGCATCTGGTCTCCAAACTGTGCGCAAGTTCGGCTACGAAGATTACCGCAACCGTCTCTCATAATAAAGTGCAGAGATCGGTATTGAATAACATGTACTAGACCCTACTGTTCATCACCAAGTAAATGAAACCCCTCACTTCATCTGCCATTTTAGGCGGCATTGTCCTGCTACTTTTAGCAATCGCCTCAACTGCCTTAATTTTTAATCTACGCTCTCAGCAGGTCGAAACAACTAAATCGACCATCGAGACTGCTCCATGAAACTAGAAAAACATCCTTTTATCCAAAGTATCTCGGAGGAACGTCGCGATGCCATTCTCGACGAAATCGAGCTCCTTAAATTACAGCAGGGCGATACCATCTTCCTAGAAGGTAGCCGATCCGATGCGCTGTATGTTATCCTAGAAGGCCTCGTCGCATTCACCAAAGTTAGGCCTGACGGCCCGAATCATACGGTGAGCACATCTGGCGAAGGTAGCTTTTTTGGCGAAGTCGGTGTATTTACCGGTGAGCAACGCGCACTTAATGCCAGCGCTAAGTCCGACTGCATCGTTGGTCGTATTCCAGAAAACACCGTCAACAAGATCATTGAGGATGCCGCACCGCAGAAAAAAATTCTCGATAGCGTAATCAAGCACCTCAAAAGTACCACCTCCCGCTACATGGAGGAGGTGACACGCAAAGAAAAACTCTCACTGGTCGGTACTATGATTTCGTCAATCCTACACGATTTCAAAAACCCTTTTTCCATTATCAGCCTCGGCTCACACATCGTCCAACAGCGCCACGGCAAAAACGACCCCACGACTGCAAAAATTTGTACCAATATTGAAGCACAAATCCGCCGCATGTTGGACATGGCCAATGACCTCGCAGCTTTTGCCCGAGGCGATGGCGAGATCGAAATCGCGTACGTTTCGATGGAGACGCTATTTGAGCATTTCTGCGAGCTGAATGCACCGTTCTTTCAAGATGAAACTGTCACCGTTGAGATGAACCCTAATAACGTCTTTCTATCAGGTGACGCCAGCAAACTACTACGCGTGCTACAAAATCTCGTCGGCAATGCGATCGATGCGATCCACCAAACCGAAAAGCCTGGAACCATCGTCATCACTGCAACCGACAAGGGAGATACCATCTACCTCTCGGTTTCAGACAACGGCCCTGGCATCCCCAACGAAATTCAAAGTCGCTTCTTTGAACCCTTCGTCACCTTCGATAAGAGCGACGGCACCGGCTTGGGCACCGCAATCGTTCGCTCCATCGTCGACGCTCACCACGGTAATATTATGTTCGCAACCAGTACCTCAGGCACGACCCTCACCATCCAACTCCCCAAAGAACACAAGGCTAGCCGGGCCCAGCCGGTCACTTCAGCATGATCGCCACATGCATCTCGCTAACATTTGGCTTTGTGCCACCGCCCCAATCGAGAGACGACTCTGCCTGAGCGGGCCCTACTTAAGATGCTCGAACCAGCAGAGGCCGACTCAGACTGCATCAAAGTTGTGCACGGTTAGCCGTTAATACCCAGCTTCTCGAGAATACGGTCGAGGTCTTCGTTGCCAAAATATTCGATCGTCAACTTACCTTTTTTCGCCC
>JAFMHF010000129.1 GCA_017854655.1 Puniceicoccaceae bacterium
GGACGCAGGGCTTTGCCGTTTGAATCCATAAAGCCGTGGCTGGTCTTGCCAGTGGCGAGGAGTGTGTCGCCGCGGCGCACTTCATAGTCGAAGTGGAACCGGGCACGTGGTTTTTCGCGCATGAACAGGTGAATTTGCAGCCGATCGTCAAAGCGCGCGGGGCGCTTGTATGCGGCGCTGGCAGTGAGTACGGGCAGGCGCAGATTGCTGGCCTCAATTTCGAGGTAGGGGATGCCGATCTCGTCGAGCATCAGGATGCGGGCGGTCTCGAACCAGACGAGATAGTTGCTGTGGTAGACCACATCCATGCGGTCGGTTTCGGCGTAGCGGACGCGTATTTGCGAAATTGTATGAATCATTGCGCGGTAGTGTGTGGCCTGCTGCGGGAGGAGTGAAGAGTGAAATGCGTGAAATGTTGAGGCTGTCTTTGCGCGAAGTCCCTGCACGCAGACTTGCCATGCCAGTGTTTCCGTTGCACGGTGCGCGGATACTTATGGGTAAAACGGATCGAATTTTTGTGTATATTATGGGCTTTGTGTTGGGCTCGTTGTTGGTGGCGATGATTATGAATCGGCGGGCACTCAAGGAAGAGGCGAGTGTCGATCCGTGGGTGACGCATAATGCAGCGGCAGTCAAAGCCGGCGCCGAGGAGCTGCCTGAGGGGCTGCCCGAAGTGATTCAGAGAGGTGAGATTTTAGATTTCGGCATTTTGCCGAGCGCGGCGGAACCGCAAGTTAAAGTATGGCACCTGAATTTTGCCCAGAGTTACCCATATGTGCGGGTGGTAGAGCACCTATCGACAGGTGAGTTTTCCTATATGGCGGCCGATCAAATCTTGATTGAACTGGCAGACGGAGTCGATGTGACTGAGCTCAAGCCGATGCTTGAGGCGCTGGAGCTGCGCCTGCGGATGTTTAACCGAAGAGACCAAATTGCGGTAGTCGGGGTGTTAAGCACTGATATTGATGCAGTTCCGGCGACAATCGAAGCGCTGCAGCCGTATGCAGAGCTATTTCGCTCGGTTGGCCCAGATGTGATCGAGTTTAAATAGGCTCTTCGGGTGGCGAGTGCGGCAGATTTTGTCCAGTGCGCACCGTCATTTGGAACTAAACGGGTGAAAAAGCGCCAGAGCCGCGAGATATGCCTGTATAAGGCAACATAGGCATTGACCGAAAAATTCCTTTGCACTTTTATAGCGCGCTTTTTCCTAGAACTGCCTATTTCAGGCGATACCAATTATTTTTATGAGCACAGTTAAAACCGACGTCCAAGACATTAACGAAACACGCAAGACGATCACCGTGAGTGTCGCTGCCGCAGAAATCGCCACGATTGAGGCGAGTCTGATCAAAGAATTCATGCGCGATGCGAAGATCCCGGGCTTCCGCCCCGGTAAGGCGCCTGAGAACATGATCCGTATGCGCTACGCCAAGGAGCTGAAGTCAGAGCTCTCTCAGCGCGTCGTTTCTAAGGCGCACCAAGAAGGTGTCGCGAAGTCCGACTTCGAAATCTTCGGTGTCGTCGATCTTAACGAGGGCGAGATCGCTGCTGGTTCGGACGCAACCATCACTTTCACTGTCGATGTGCTGCAAGCTTTTGAGGTGCCAGCTTACGAAGGCCTGAAGGTCACCAACGAGCCAACTGAGGCTAGTGCTGAAGAGGTCGAGAAGATGTTTGAGCAAATGCTTAGCCAACGGGCCGAGTTCAATGTAGCTGAGAAGGCTGCTGATAAGGGCGACTATGTGCGCTGCTCCTACGAAGGTAAGATCGGTGACGAACTGGTTGCGGATCTCGTCCCTGAAACTCCTATGTATGGCACTCAGAAGGTCACATGGGAAGAAGCCGGCGCAGAAGGCACGCCAGGTGTGCAAGCGATCGTTGACGGTGTGGTCGGCATGCAGGCTGGCGACGAGAAGGAAGTCACCATGGAATTCCCAGCAGACTTCAAGCCAGAGGCGCTTGCTGGTAAGACCGCGGTGTACTCATTGAAAGCAGAAGAAGTGCGCGAAAAGGTCATGCCAGCAATGGATGATGCATTTTTCGCAAGCATGCAGGTTAAAGATGAAGCTGAGCTGCGTGAGCGCATTAGCCAGAACATCGAAGGCCAAAAGAAGGAGCAGAATTCGAATGCCGAACGTCAGCAAATTACCGAGCAGCTGCTAGCAAGTGTCGAGTTCGCCATTCCTGAAAGCGGGATCGAAAGCGAAACTGAAGCAGTGCTGCGTGACTTCATGCAGCGCAACATGCAGCAGGGCGCTTCCGAGGCAGACTTTGAAGCACACAAGGAGCAGCTCCACGAAGGTGCGAGTAAGGCCGCGCATGATCGCCTCAAGTCTCGCTTGATCCTCAGCAAGATTGCTGAGAAGGAAAAGGTGCAGGCCGAGAACGACGACTTTAGCCGCATGATCATGATGCAAGCACAGCAGTCTGGCGAAAAACCGGAGAAGATCGTCAAGGAAATCCAAAAGGATCAGAGTCGCATCAACAATATGCGCAGCGAAATCCTGTTGGGTAAGACCATGGATCTGATCCTCGACAAGGCTGAGCGGGAAACAGTTGCAGCGGCAACTGTCGAAGCTTAAGCTTATTTGTTAAAAGCGCTGGATAATCTGTGACAGATCCGCTATGGTCTGCGCAGAATTCTATCACCATCATCCTACTATTATAAATTATCGTGAGTTACGTTCCATTACCTACAGTCTATGAGCGCGAAGGGCGCACCGAGCGCGCTTGGGATATTTACAGCCGCCTGTTGCGCGATCGTATCATTTTTATCGGCACGCCGATCAATGATTTCGTTGCTAACGCCGTGGTTGCGCAGATGCTCTTCTTGCAAATGGATGATCCCAAGAAGGACATCAGTCTGTATATCAATTGCCCCGGTGGCAGTGTGACGGATGGCATGGCGATTTACGATACGATGAATTTCCTGCAGTGTGATATCGTCACTTACTGCGTGGGACAGGCCGCCAGCATGGCGACACTCTTGCTCGCTGCTGGCACTAAGGGTAAGCGCTACGCACTGCCGAATAGCCGTGTGATGATGCATCAGCCGACAGGTGGTGCGACCGGTCAGACATCCGACATCTCGATCGCTGCAAAGGAAATCCTTCGCTGGCGCGCCCAGATGAACGAGTTGCTCGCCCACCACACCAACAAGACCGCTGCTGAGATCGCGTCTGATTCAGACCGCGATTTCTATCTCACCGCCAAGGAGGCGATGGAATACGGTATCGTCGATAAGGTGATTGAGAGTAAGCCTAGCGCATAACAATTTAGAACAGAGACTTTTACACTAGTATGGCAAAATCCACACGGATGACTTTTTGCTCGTTTTGCGGTAAAGCGCAGAATGA
>JAFMHF010000130.1 GCA_017854655.1 Puniceicoccaceae bacterium
AATCAACTGCCGCTTGGCGTGGTCTGCTTTGATGGTGGCGGCAATTTGCTAAACGAGAATAAAGTGGCTCAGCGACTTTTAGGTGAGGGTGGTTCGGAGCTCATACAAGCTCAGCTGACCTCGGCAGGGAAAGTTCAGGGTGAACGCGTCAGGTTGCATTTCGAGGTGGATGGTAAGCTCATTTATTCTGAAGGTCGTTCGTTAGAAGTGGCTGCAGGGATCGTGATTGATGCTTATGTGCTGTATGATCTGAGTGGGTCACGCGAGAAGCTGTTGAAGGATTTAGAGCTAGAGGCCTACATGAGTGAGTCGCGCGGCGGGGCTGTGGTGGTCGCGCTGTTGGAGTCGCGAGCAATTGCGGGAGATATTTATAAGAAGGTGAAGGCGGCGGCGGCAGATTTTGAATTAGAGCCTGCTAAAATACAGCCTTTGGATGCGTATAGCTGTGCCTGTATTTTCAAGGGCAAGGCTTTGCGTAGTGTGCGCTATTTACTGAAACACCGACTGCCGCTGCAGAAACTGGAGGGGCTGCGCCTTTCGGTCGTCGCTTACGATTCGAACAAGTCTTCGGTCGAACCCGCACAGGAACTGATTGCGACAGCTTACTCTGAATTGGCTCAGCCGGATAGCGCGCTGCTGCCTGAATTATTAGTGCTGGCGAACTATCCGCCAGTGGTGGATGCGCTTGATATGATTGTCGCGGACGAGTGTCGTCTGCGCACTGCGAATTCTTTAGATGAGGCGGAGGCGCTGATACGTTCTGGACGAGTCGATGGTTTAATTCTCGACGTGGATGGCTACGACAAGGCGGTTTTAATTCGTATGCAAGCGGCGTCAGACATGGCGGGCTCTGGTTTTAAGGTATTCTATTCTAGCTATAAGCAACCGCAGATGGCTCGTGCAGAGCATGACTTGCCTAAGGGCGCGTGCTTGTTGCAAAAGCCTTTTGATGCCGCGACCGTGGTTGATGCCGTGACACTGCAGTTCAATTTGGCTTGAGCCGAGGCCTTCACTCAGCGCATAGTCTCGTGTAATTTCATACCCCACACTTATTTATGACTACTGCTCCCACCGCTCTCCCAGCAAAACGTCTACTGGTCGTCGATGACGAAGAAGGCCCGCGTGAATCATTAAATATGATTTTTTGCGACGACTTCGATGTGACGATTGCAAGATCCGGCGAAGAGGCGATTGAGTTTTCAAAAGAGGCTCCGTTCGAAGTGGTGATTACTGATATCCGCATGCGTGGTATGAGTGGGATCGATGTGCTACGTGAGGTCAAAAAAATCGATGCGCACACCGAGGTGATCGTTTTAACTGCCTACGAAACTTTGGCGACTGCTCGTCAGGCGATCAGCTTGGGTGCCTCCGAATATTTGAAAAAGCCTTTTGATTTGGACCACATTCAGAAGGTGGTGGATTGTTGCTACGAGAATTATTTATTCACCACCCAGCGCGATACAGTGATTCGTCAGAATGTGAATGCCGCGAAAAATAACTTTTTGGAAATTGTCAGGCATGAGTTAAACACGCCGATGAACGGGATTCTCGGTTTCATTGAGTTACTGCAAGATACCCAACTCGATGAAGAGCAGAACGACTTCGTTGCCACCATCCGCGACTGTAGCCTGACATATTTCGAGCACGTGCAGGATATTTTGACCTATGCCAAGCTCTCCATGGGGGAAAGTGAATTGTCCGAATTATCATTTAATCCGGCGACGATGTTGCTTAAATTGATCAACGAAGCGACGACCGCGGGTCAAGTCGGGATTCAGACCGAGATTCCTGAGGATTTACCGCAGTATGTCAGCGGCTGTGAAAATGAGATGCGGATTGTATTGCGCAAGCTCCTGCAAAATGCCGTGAAATTTTCGTCTGGAGGAGACGTTCGGGTGGCGGTTCAATTCGAACGGATTGCTGCCGATGCCGAGATTCGTTTGAGCTTTGAAGTCCGTGATACTGGGCCAGGGATCGATCCTGAATACCTTGAGGGCGGCAAAATCTTTGATGCGTTTTCACAGGGAGATTCTTCTTTATCTCGTTCGCATGAGGGATTAGGGCTGGGTTTGGCCTTGTGCAAGAGCGTCTCGGATCGGCTTGGCGGTTCGTTAGTCGTAGAAAGTGAGTTGGGTAAGGGCAGTCAGTTTACCTTCTCGGTCGTCCTCCACGAAGAAGAGGCGTAAGCGCGCTTCAGCCATTGAATCCGCAAAGAAGAGCAGATTCAAATTGTCAAATGCTCAGAAACGTTCCAACCTGCGCCACTTTTTGACAAACTAGTTCTGTCCAAATACTTTAAATCATCATGCAAGTCACGCTCCTCAAGTCTAAGCTGCTCCGCGCAGAAGTCACTGACAGCGCCCTCCACTACGAGGGTAGCCTGGCGATCGATGCTGCATTGATGGAGCAGGTCGGCCTCGTCGCTTACGAGAAGATTCTGGTTGCCAATATCGCCAACGGTGAGCGCTTCGAGACCTACGCGATCGAAGCGCCAAAGGGCTCGCACACCATTTCGCTCAACGGCGCAGCCGCGCATAAGGGCGAACTTGGCGATCTACTGGTGATTATGTCATTTGCCCAATTCGAAGCCGAAGCGGCCAAGGCCTGGAAGCCAAAGGTGCTAGTCCTCGCCGATGGCAACAAGCGCGTGGTGCGGGCGGATAATATCCTAGTCGCTGAAAACGCTTTTTACGACTGCTAGTCGCTTGCAGATCGAATTCTTAAAAAGCCGGCCTGTTGGCCGGCTTTTTTGTCGGTCATTGTCGGCCGAAGTCTTGCGGCATGTCCTGCCAAGCTCAGCGAGCGTAGCGAGGGATTGGCATCGCATTGCTGAGTAGGGAGCTGCCGAAACATAGGAGTGTGGGCGACTCGCCCATGTTGAGCCTCTGTGAATGCAAACGAGGGCGAGTCGCCCTCACTCCTTAGAGTTTTGTCGCAAGCGTTGCGGAGTGATTGTATTCCAAAAATAAATAGCTATTGAGAATTGTTCTCATTAATCGGGAAGTTGGCCGGTAAGTCATTTATGCGCATGGATTAATGCCTATAAAATACCTGAATATAGGCTTAGTACCGGAGGTTATATTATGCGAATGATTCTCATTAATCATTTATGCTTGTCGCGCTGTTTTTTCTGGCAATATCTGGGCGAAGTTATGCATAAACCAACAAATACATTACGCCGAGCGTCCGTCCTAGGACTCGCGCTTACCTGTGTAAGCGTCTCGCTGCCAGCTGAGGCGATTGAACCCGACGCTGCTACCACCCAAGAGCTGTTGCCGTATGTGGTGGTT
>JAFMHF010000061.1:0-7125 GCA_017854655.1 Puniceicoccaceae bacterium
TGTAGCCGATTCACTTCTTTGTCGCGCAGGATGACTGCCTTGGCCAACTCGACGTCTTCCTCGACCAGTGCCGAGATGGCATCAGTCATCATCGAGCAACCAAGGAGGCTCATTTGTTCGATGGAGACGGTGTTGCCTGAGCGACCGTCGCTGCTTAAGATTTCCTTTGCTCGTAGTGCGATGCTGTGCGCTTCGTCGCCAGCTCGTTCGAGGTCGTGACTGGCTTTAATGGCGACGAGGATAAAGCGGACATCGCTGGAGACGGGCGAGCGTAGCGTGATGTAGCGCACCGAGGCTTGGTCGATTTCGACTTCGAGAGCATCAATCGCATCATCCAGTGCGAGAGCCTGGTCGATTTTGCCTAGGTCATTTTCAAGGAAGCCGTCGACGGCGATGCGAGCAGCTTCGTTGGCCTTCTCGCCAATCAGAATCAGTTTGGTGCGCAGGTCTTCGAGTTCGTGTTGGTAGAATCGTTTCATAATAGTGGAAAGTGGAGCGGTGGTTAAGTGTGTGCTGGCATCAACCAAAACGCCCGGAAATATAGGCTTCGGTTTGTGGGTCGCGCGGGTTCATGAAGATCTGGTCGGTCTGGCCATACTCGATGAGCTTGCCGAGGTAAAAGAAGGCGGTGCGATCGGAGACGCGGGCTGCTTGCTGCATACTATGCGTGACGATGACGATGGTATAGTCCTTTTTTAACTCGTGAATGAGTTCCTCAACTTTCGCGGTGGCGATCGGGTCAAGCGCGGAGCAAGGTTCATCCATAAGCAGGATTTTTGGGCGCACCGCGAGGGCACGCGCGATACAGAGACGCTGCTGTTGGCCTCCGGACATGCCGAGCGCACTTTCGCCGAGACGATCTTTGACTTCATCCCAAAGCGCGGCACTGCGTAGGCAGCGTTCGACCACTTGATCGAGTTCGCTTTTCTTTTTCACACCTTGAATACGCAGGCCGTAGGCTATGTTGTCATAAATCGATTTTGGGAATGGATTTGATTTTTGGAAAACCATACCGACGTGCTTGCGCAACTCGATCACATCGACGTCTTTATCGTAGATGTTAACGTCGCTGATCTTGATTTTGCCACTTTTGATGCGGGCGATTTCAATCAAATCGTTCATACGATTGAAGCAGCGCAAGAAGGTGGATTTACCACAACCGGAGGGTCCGATGAAGGCGGTCACTTCTTTCTGGTTAATATCCATATTGATATTAAACAGTGCCTGTGAGTCGCCGTAAGCGAAATCGAAGTCGCGGATCTTGATGATCGGCGTGCCGGTGCCTGCACCTGCGATTTTGGAGGGAGTTGATGTGCTCATCTTAGTATGTAATTTTTTTTAAAAAAGTAGCTAGTAGCTAGTGTTCGGTCCGCTAAATCCGTGTGATTATATGAGTTGATAATGAGAGCAGAAATGGAGGGAAACGCTCCGTCGTTTCCATGCCTCGGACTGGATCCCCTTGGGCATCGGTGGAAACGACGGAGCGTTTCCCTCCAGTGAAAATACCTCGATTTTTTAAGTGATGAATTGATCGTGCTGAACACTAGAAGTTAGTTGCTGAATCGTAGTTGAAAGTGAATTGGGATGCTCGCTAATTTCCCTGCTGGGCGGATGCGTGGTTTACCACTTGTATTTTTTACGGATCTTAATGCGCAGGATGATGCTGCTGAGTGCGAAGAATCCGACGATGAGTAAGAATACGAATGCTGCGCCGTATTGCATGTTTCGCGTGTATTCATTCTGCGGGATCTTCGAACTGACCACGTAAATGTGGTAGGGCAACGCCATCACGCCTTGGAAGAAGAAATCGGTTGGCTTCTCCAGTCCTTGCCAGGGGAGTTGATCGCGCAGGGCGTAGGCCGCGGTGAACATGATCGGTGCGGTTTCGCCAGCGACACGCGCCACGCCCATGATGGAGGAGGTCAGTATGCCGGGTAACGCGTAGGGCAGGACGTTGGTGCGAACACTGGTCCATTTCGATGCGCCGAGTGCCAGCGAGCCTTCGCGGAAGCCTTTTGGAATGGCGCGCATCGATTCTTCACTGGCGGCAATGATTACGGGCAGGGCCATGATCGCGAGTGTGAAGCAACCGGCGATTAGTGAGACGCCCCAATCAAAGAATAGCACGAACATGCCGAATCCGAACAGTCCAAAGACGATCGAGGGTACGCCGGAGAGGTTGAGGACAGAGAGGCGAATTAATTGCAGCGTGCGGCCGGGGGTGCTGTATTCGCTAAGGAAGATGGCGCAGAGGATGCCGAGTGTCAGCGCGATGGAAATCGAGCCGACCACGAGTAGGCAGGTGCCGACAATCGCAGGGCCGATGCCGCCGCCACTGTAGGCGTAATTGCTGTATACGTATTGCTCGCTGTCAGGCTCTTCGGCGAGTGCGCGGTAGGCGTCGTCGCCATACATCAGGCGGGCTGCTTTGCGTTCGACATCGAGTGTTTCGATTTGTCCTTCGAGTGCTTCGATTTGTTGTTTGATCGCTGCGGCGGCGGCGATCTCGCCGGAACCTAGATTGCGACTTTTTGCTTCGAGTGAGACGATTTCGGCTTTGGTGGCTGTTAGCTCGGTATCGATTTCCTTGGGCTCAAAGACATGTAATGTTTGCGGCTTCTGGGTGAGGAAATCGATATTGATAAACGGAGCCTCGGTGGTGAACAACGCTTTAGAGCCGTTGATTGCGATATTCAGAAAAATATAGCCTGCGCAGATGATGACGATATACGTAGCGAGTCGAAACGACCAACAGGTGATCGATTCGATGGTGCCTGTCATCGATGGGCGTTTTGAGAAAATGTGGGATTCCTTTTGTGTAGTCATGGCAAATGCGGTCAGTACGTGCTGTGATTAATCACCCAGTTTGCTGTATTTTTTGACGACCCACTGGGCGCCGTAGTTGATCAATAAGGAGGCAAAGAACAGGACGATGCCGACCATGAAGAGTGCGCGGTAGTGGAGGCTGCCGTGCACGACTTCGCCCATTTCTTGAGCGATGATGCCAGTCATGGTGTGGACGGGTTCGAAGAACACGCCGGGGCCGGCGGTGAAGTCGGGGATTTTGATACGATTGCCGGCGCACAGGAGCACGACCATCGTTTCGCCAATGACACGACCGAAGCCGAGCATGATGGCTGAGATGATGCCGGAGAGCGCAGTGGGCACGATGACGCGCATACTGGTTTGCAGGCGCGTGGCACCCATGGCGAAGGAGGCTTCTTTGAAGTGGCGTGGGACGTTGTTAATCGCGTCCTCGGCCAGAGTGAAGATCGTCGGGATCGCCATCAATGCGAGCAGGCAGCCTGCGGTAAATGCGTTGAGTCGCTCTTGCACGGGGAAGAAGGGCACCCATGAGAGGGCGTCCATTTGTGATAGGAGGCGGATCGCTTCGCCGAAGACGACGACACCGAAGAAGCCGATGACGACGGAGGGAATCGCGGAGATAAACTCGATGTAGGGCTTGATAAAGTTACGCTCGGTAGGGCCAGCGATTTGGTTGACGTAAATGGCTGCGCCGACGCCGAAGGGAATTGCAAAAAAGAGGGCGATGGAGGAGATGAGTAGTGAACCAGTGAGTAGGGGGAGTAGGCCATACCAGTCTTGCTGATCGCTGGCGGTGACCCAGTTTTTGCCAGACAGGAATGCGCCGAGTGCGCGCCAGTTGGAGACGGGTTCGTGTTGATCCCAGTTGGCGAGTTTATTGCGATGCGTGGAAATTTGGTCGATGAAGAGCTCATTCAGCTCTTTGAATGTTTCGATACGCTTGCTGAGCGCGGCGTTGTTAAACTCGACGGTATCGGCGCTTTGTAGGACTTTATAGATGGAGAGATCCATCTCTGTGAGTATTTCTGCGTAGCGGTCCTGCTCGTCGGTGACTTCTAGGATCGCGGTGTCGAAATCGACGGGCTGAATGCTGGCAGCGAGTGTCGTGTATTCGGCTTCGAGGAGTGCTAGGTAGTCGGCGCGATCTGCGTCAGAAACTGTGGCGCTGGCTTGGATCGCTGCGCTGCGCTCGGCTTGATCGGAGTTGCGGAGCAGGAGTGTAAACTTGGCGAGGTCTTCGTCGTCGAGCGTGTATCCCGATTTTTTGACGTTGTTGATGCGTGCGCCGAAGTTCGTGAGTGTGGTGGTTAAATTCTGGTTGGTGGTATGTTGGTCGCGTATTCCGATGGCGACGTCCATCTTCTGTTTGACGAATTTCTTCAAGTCTGACCCCACGCGCATATAGCCGAGGAAGAGCGCTTTGGCCTCGGGGCTGAAGACGGTTTTAGAAATTTCAGCCTGAGAGAGGCCGTCGGCTTTGAGACCGTTGATCCACTCGGCTTTGACGTCGTTGAGATAGCGATTGAGTTCGGTGTAGTCATCGCGTTGCTCCTTGAGTATATCGACATACTCCAATCCCGACTCACGGTATTCCTCCAGACTTTTGTGATATAGGCCGATGAATCCAGCACCTTCTTTAAACAAGAAGAGGGTGATCAGGGCGAGCACGACGATGGCGACCATGGCATTGCTGCCGAAGAAGGTCTTAATGATGCTATCGGAGTCCTTGCCTAAAAACAGCGCGCGTCGCTTACTGAATGCCGGGGGCGAATCCTGTGGAGTTGGTGAGGGAGCTTCCATGTGAAAGTGGTAAAATAGGGATGGAATCGATTATGCCAAGGTTACAAAAGGCGAGATTCGTTACAATTGTGTGACGGCGTAAATACCAAAAACGGGCCGTTGCTGAATGCAACGGCCCGTAGGCTACATTGAAATGTGGGTGGCTCTAGTTGATCGAGAGGAAGTGCACGCGCTTGACGATCTCTTGACCCTCAGGGCTGAGGCTGAAGTCGACGAACTTCTGAGCGATCGGGCTAAGTGGCTTGCTCGCGTTGGTCAGGTAGTAGAGCGGGCGAGCCAGCGGGTAGTTCTTTGCGTCTGGTTGTGCGCCATCCACTGGTAGGACTTTGACGCCCGGAGTGTGGATGTAAGCGAGGCCGACGTAGCCGATGCCGTTCGGGTTACTGGCGACTTCGGAAGCAATTTGCTCGTTGCCGGCCATTTTCTGGGTGTCGCTACCATAGTCGCGGGAGTTCATTGCCATCTTTTGGAAGACGGCGTAGGTGCCGGACGATGTGTTGCGGGTGTAAGCCGAGATGCTACCAGTCTGAGCGGTGATGGCTGACCAGTCGGTCACATCGCCGGAGAAGATCAGTTCGATTTCCTCGAGTGAGATGGATTCGAGCGGGCTGGCTTCGTTGACGATCAACGCAATGCCGTCTTTGGCGACGGTGATAGTGTTCATGTCGACGCCTTTGGATTTCGCTTTCGCGATTTCCTTTTCCTTCGGATCGCGAGAGGACATGCCGATTTCGGCGGTGCCGTCGATTACCGAGGCAACACCTGTGGAGGAGCCTTCAGCTGCGATTTCGAATGCGACTTCGACGCCTTCTTTAGCCATCTTGGCTTTGAATGCTTCTGCGATTTGCGGCACCATTTTTGCGCCGAGAGTGTCGGAGCCTTTGATGACGATTGTTTCAGTCGCTGTTGCCTGAGTGGCAAATAGGATAGCTGCTGATGCCGCGAGTGCTTGTAGGATTTTTTTCGTTTTCATATATATTATTGATTAGAGATTTTTTGTTCAGCTCAAGTGGTGATCACCTAAGCTTAGCCACAGGTTACCACTTGATTGTTACAGATCCGTCGCCGTTTTGTTACAACAAGGTTAAGAACGCGGTGATATGGTGAAAATGTTCACATTCGGGCGATTGTGTCGCTTGGAGTGAGGAGTCCGGCAGTGTCGTCGATTTGTTTCACCTACTGTTATTAGATCGATCAATAAACGTATATTCGCACTGGGGCGTGTTTCGCCTGCATTCTCTGGTGTAATAAAGTCAAAGAGCTAGGCATTCATCGCCATTAAGACAAAGGCCAAAGAAATGCGTAAACGAATCGAAGGGGCCTTTCTTTGGAAAAACATCGACAGCTATTTAAGAACAGCTCAGAGCAAAATCGCTGTGCTTATTTAGGCAGGTACGCGGATGGCGAGATGACGCCTTTCGGCATTTTAAAATCTGCGACCTTTTAAGCCTCTCGAACTGTAAAATGTTATACAGCTCAATTCCGAGAAGAACTCTGTATTTGTCGTTTGTTTTAAATAACGTCGTTTACAGGTGCTCTATTATTAGCGCCGCTGTTTTTCGGGCAGAGGTGGTGGTGCGGTATTGTTTGTTGAAACTTCGAGTTTGTTTACCTGTATGTAACATAACGGCAATAATTCTGTAACACTGTCTGTGTATATTTGTGTCGTTGTCGTTTATTTGGCGGCAAAACAAACACAAACAAACAAACAAACAAACAATGAACATAAATAAAATCACATCACTGGCCGCGATCGCGGCTATATCCTGCGCAGCTTCTGGCTTCGCAGCCTCGAATGACGCACTCCTCGACCTCTTGGTTAAGAAGGGTGTTTTATCCCAAACAGAAGCAACCGCGGTTGCTGTAGAACTTAAAGAAGATCAGCCGGTTTTTGTCGGCGTGAAGGGCGGCGCGGTTGAAAGCATTAAGCTGACTGGTCGTTTGCACTTCCAATATGATAACTTTGATAACGATGATGATTCCGTAGAGAATCGTGATCGTTTCTCTTTCCGCCGTATTTACCTCGGTGCAGAAGCAAAGCTGTTTGATGATTACTACGGTAAGTTAATCATGAACTTTGGTGGTGATGACGACTCTGCGAGTGTGGATAAGGCAGTTGTTGGCTGGAAGTATGATAAGCTTGCGAACTTTGAGGCTGGTTACACAAAGGTGCCTTTCGGTTACTATGAAAGCACTTCTTCGTCTAAGATTAAGACAGTCGAGCGCTCGATTGCGAATCGGCTCTTTATTGAAGGTGACGGCCTAGCATTTGGTGGCCGTCAAACAGGTCTGTTTGCCAAGGGTGACTTGGGTGCTGGCTTCTCTTATAAAGCAGCGGTCGTCTCGGCCCAGCCAAGTAATTCTCGTAATGATGATACTCCGAAGAGCGGTGAGCAGGATGGCTACGGCGGTTTCGCTCGTGTGCAATGGAAGAGTGACAAGACCGACAACGGACAACTTCTCGTGGGTGCTGACCTCGGTTACATGCAAGACGGTTCT
>JAFMHF010000061.1:7557-13792 GCA_017854655.1 Puniceicoccaceae bacterium
GAAGACACAGACATCGGCGCATTCCGCCTGCGCCTACAAATGCTGTTCTAGTCATCTAGTTTTTCAAACTAAGTATCGTTTTGTTTTAAGCCCGGGGCGTGTCATGCGTTCCGGGCTTTTTTGTGTAAAGTTGCAGGAAAGGTTATTTCGCTCAGGTGGGGACGGACTCAGGTGGTCAATTGATGCTGAAAGTTATTGGCGAACGATGAGCTGGATTAAAATTGCAGGCGGATGTTAACGCTCGCGCACCAGGTTATACTTGATCCTAAAAACGAAATTCGAAATGAAAAGTCTCCGTAATTGACAAAACCCAGAAATCTGGTTTTATTGAAAGGATGAAAACGACTTTGGAAGTGCCGGATGATTTGTATCGTGAGGTTAAGTCGCGTGCCGCTTTAAGGCGTCGAAAAATCAAAGACTATGTGGCTGAGGGCTTGCGGTTGGCTTTGGATGCGGATGCTTCTCGTGACGGTAAAAGCTTTGGGCCCTTATCTGTTTTTGACGAAGTTCGCTCAGAACCGCTGCATCAGTCGGAGGCGGTGCACGCTATGATCGAGCAAGCTGATTCAGCACGTAAAGATCTTTGGAGGGATGAGTCTTAATGTATCAACTCTTATTGGATACCAATGCACTGATTGCCCTGAGTGACCCTCATCACAAGATGTTTCAGGCAATTGAAGCGTCGCTACGACGAGGAGCCCGGGCATCGACTTGTTCGGTCGCCTGGCACGAGTATGTGCGAGGGCCGCTGCTCGATAAGGATCGGGCACGCGCCTTGCGGGTGATTGAATCCAGAATTATCGCATTGGAGCGTCGAAACGCTGAAATGGCTGCTGAGCTTTACAATGCGACTGGTCGGCGACGTGGTTCGACGGCCGATTGCTTGATCGCATCTGTGGCAATCAATACTAAGGCAGAGTTGATGACGCTCAAGATCAGCGACTTCGAATTGTTTGTGCCGTACGGACTTCTTTTGACCGATCTATCCGCAGCGTGACAGGATTATGGCAGTGTTACGTTCGCTCGAAAACGGGTGCAACTTACCGCTTGCGCTTACGCGATGGGCAGGGCAAGTTGCCCCCGTCGACTTCGGCGTGTGGGCGTTCGCTTGTTCCTTCGGGGATGAGAGGAAAGTCCGGACACCGTAGGGCAGGAATCCCTGTGAAAGCGGGGGCGCGTGAGGGCAACCGAGCGTGACGGATAGTGTCACAGAAAATAACCGCCTCGGGCTTGCCTGAGGTAAGGGTGAAAAGGGGAGGTAAGAGCTCACCGCTCCAAAGGTAACAATGGAGGCTAGATAAACCCATTCCGGTGCAAGGCAAAATAGGGAATCTGGCGGCCCGTCTATGATTCCGGGTATGTCGCATCTCGCTTCGGCGGGAACTTCACTTCGGTGGGGTAGATAAATGAACGCACAGCCAAACGCTTCGGCGGGAGGCGGACAAAATCCGGCTTACAGCACGCCGAGGTCGACACCTTTTTGAAAGCGAGCTGAGAGCTGAGAGAAAGAGACCTGAGGCTTGAGACCTGAGGGCTGAGGCTTGATGGCTGAGGATTGAGAGCTGAGAGCTGAGGCTTGAGGGCTGAGACCCGCGATGGGAGGGCTGTGGCAATTCTTTCTATCGGTAGCGCGGCAGCGTTATGATGCCCTTGGGTATTCCGGTGGGCCCTGCGTCGTCCCAGTTGAGGTTATTGAACTTCAGTGTGGCGCGAGACGGCCAGTTCTATCCTACCATGCAGGTATAATTAAACCATGAGCCGTTTTCTGCTCTTTTCTCACTTGACAGTTCTTTTTCTAGTACGCACTTTCCCGCCTCTTAACTTTTTTATAGACATGGCTAACACTAAATCAGCACTTAAATATATCCGTAAAACGGAGACTCGTACACTTCGTAATCGTCAGGTGAAGACTCGCCTCAAGACGCTTGCTAAGAAGGTTCAATCCGCTGTTGAAGCGAAAGATAAAGACGCCCTTGTGGCAGTTTCGAAGGAATACATCTCCGCCCTCGATAAGGCTGGGAAGACTGGCCTAGTGCACCACAATAAGATTGCACGACACAAAGCACGTTGTGCTGCGTTGATTGCTGCGTAGTTTTTCTACTTTTTTTAATATGCCCTCGGATTGCTTGTCGATCCGGGGGTATTTTGTATAGTTAGGCCAATCAGTATTATGAGTCAGGCACGTAAGCAAAATTCGATCGGGTTTCCACCAGGCATGTTGGCGGATGCGCCCTTTCGTATGCCTGTCATCGGCGAGTCAGATGGCTGGATCGCCGTCGAGAAGCCGACTGGGGTCGGCATGCGTGAGCATCCTTGGGATGCGGGCGTGCCGGATATGGATGCGGCGCTGAATAAGCAGCTCCAAGCTGAAAAGCCAGAGCTCGTGAAGCGCGGAGCGACCCTGTTTGGCTCAGCGTATTACCTCGATCCTGCGATTTCAGGGGTGGCGCTGTTTGCCAAAAATCGCGACAGCCTAACTGAGCTAAAGAACTTGGTGGGCTCTGCCGAACTGCGTTACCGCTTTTTCTTTGTCACCAAGGCGAGGGCTGCGGGCGGCGCGAAGGAGGTCGTGGCAGATGCGCCGTTGCTGCCGCACAATACCAAGCCGAAAATGATTCCTTCCTCTGCAAAGGGTAAGAAGTCGACGACTGAGTTTAAGTTGTTTTCCGAGTCTCACTTAGGCTGGGCTTTGTGGGAGGCGACCACGTCGTTTCTCCGTCCGCATCAAGTGCGTGCGCATGCAGCGGTGCAGGAATTACCGGTGATGGGCGATGTCCTCTACGCTGGACCAGAGGCGCCACTGCTGAGTGAGCTCTTGCCAAATAAACGCACTTCCGGGATTAAATTCCCCGTGTTGGATGGTTTGGCGCTGCATTTGGGTGAAGTCATCTTGCCGGCATCCAGCGAAGCGGCTGCTGCGGTATCATTGCGAGCCGAGCTGCCACGTCATTTCCGAGTTATGCTACAGCGCATGCAGTTGGCCCTCCCCGAAGCGGAAGCGACAGTGGCTTAGCTCCAGAATTCTCAAAATCTCAGAAAACGCTTTACACCAGTGCATTTCTTCGACTTTTTAGCGCTTTTCTAAAATCACACAGCACAAATATTTCCATGGGTAACCTAAAAAAGAAACGTCGTCTCAAGATGAACAACCACAAACGTCGCAAGCGTTTGAAGTCCAATCGCCATAAGAAGAAGGCTTGGTAATTCGTTTGACGATGTTCGAGTGATTCACTCGGTCATTATTTTCAAGGCGGCTCTCTGTTACAGAGAGCCGTTTTTGTGTGTATGCGTCACACGTCGTCTTCCCGATATATCGGGCATAGGTCTGATCCTTCGGCTATTGGCATATTTGCTCTGCGTGTACATAAGTGATCGCTCGTGGTTGCCGGAAGAGCGCCCGATTCGGCCGCCTATTTTTGATTTTATCGAAGCGTTGCTGTATTTTCTAAGGTGATACCAATCCCTAACTCAGTGCCTTTGTGTAAAGTGAGTACGTGTATTTGCATGCTCGATCTAATGGAGCCGGCTATCTAATGCTGCAGTAAATAGCTTACTTAATTATAAATATCTTTTTTATCGGCGATTTTGCGGGAATTGATGGCTTTTATACTTGCCCGATGATGCTGAGGGTGGCTGAGTTGTGTTTAGTGATATTCCCTGACTCCCTTTTTTACCTTCAGTATGCTTAAGCCAAAGACTAAAGGTCTCTTTATTGATGTCTCCGAGTTCTCGATCCTTGCGGTGAGGACTTCTGGATACAAGCTTCCGATCGTGGTTGAGGAAGTTGCCGAATTTCGCATTACGCCAGACTCTGGTGTTGAGGACGTACGTGCGTTTTTAGAGCAGTTCGTCGACTTTAAGGGGGCAAGTTATTTTGTTTCGCGTTGTGGCGTTTACCCGAAGGGTCGGTTTCTGCGCTATTTCGAAGCGGAATCGTCGAGCAAGGCGAAAGACCCGAGTTTTCTATCGGAGGTGCTGCAGTCCGAGTTCAATGTCGATCCAGCAGTGAATAGTGTCTCGATCTTAGATGCTCGGAATGGCTCAGACTTTGACTTTGCGAGTGGCCTTTCCAAGCGGCTTGTTTTTTGCGGAGGGCCATCGGCGGCATTTCAAGAGGTGCAGGATCAGTTGTTATCGTATGGGGTGTATCCTGAGCGCCTGGAACTGTCGACCGCCACCACACTAGGAGGCGTGTGTGATTATGCGCGGTTCAATCAACTAAATGCGCCAATTTTATACGTGGAACTCACTTCACAGACTGCAAATGTGTTTATTCTAAATCGTGGTCAGGTCGAGGTGGCGCGACCCTTTCCGTTCGGCTTGGATAGTATTTACCCTCTGCTGCAGCGCGAGTTAGGGCTGAAGGATGAGGCATCAGCTAGAAAGCTATTTTTCTCAAACACCTTCGACTTTGCCGAAATGGGACCGAAGTTGTTGCGGCGCTTGATCAAGGAGCTACAGGCGACTTCCGGCTTCTATGAAGTGCAGACTGGACTGACGATTGATCGTGTGTTCCTGAGTGTCTTGCCGAAAAACCTAAGTTGGATCGCTAAAACCGTATCAGACTCTTTGGGAGTTGAAATTATGCAGCCGAATATTGAGGGATGGTTGGAGAGTCTCAACGTGAAGTTGGCAGATGAAGTTGAGGTGGGGAACCTAGGGTCTCGGTGGCTCGGTGTATTTAGCCTCATGGGAGAATTTCACTTAAGAGAGGAAGTTGCGGAATGAGCAGAAAACGCGATATACAGCCTTATTGGCGCCCGGACTTTAAGATTCAGTCGACACTGCCTGATATTAAAGTCGTCCGTACTGATTTTATTATTAATGCCATTGCGATCGCGCTCATGCTAATCGCCGCATTCACTCTGTTGCAAAGTGAGTATCGAGCTTATTCGTTAAACCATTCGATTGCTAGCATGGAGCAAAGCATCGTAGAGACAGCGGAGGATAATAATCAAAACTTGCAGGAAAGTGAGCGCTTTCGCGAGTCTGCTCAGAGTGTGGAGGAGTTACAGGATTTTTTCCGTGCACCTTTTACGCCGCATGAGCTGCTGGCCGAGCTTACACAACTTAAGCCCGCGGGCTTGATCTTCTCGCGCGTAATGCTCTCGGATGCCATCATTAAGCAGAAGGGGACAGACCAAACGGAACCGCAGGCGCTGATGACATATGAAATTAACATTACAGGCGATACCCGCGGGTTGATGGTCTTGACTCAATTTAAAGCAGCGTTGCAAGCATCGACATCACTGAATCCAGATGGGTTTGAAGTCGCTGTCGATGAAAGTATGCAGCAGCGCAACGCGAAGACAGGAATTACGCCTTTTCGAATTTCGATCTCATTGACGCCAGCGACTAGTGCCACGCCCAGCAAAGGAGGTGAGGGATGAACCTAATCATTGATAAATTGAGAGACTACCCCATCGCGGTTATCGGTGCGTTGGTGTTTGTCGGCTGTGTTGCTGTCGTCTTTGTGCGTGGTGATGTGGTTGCCGATTTATCGGTGCAGGAGACTGAGCTGATCGCTCGAATTCAGACGATTAACAAGAATGTCATTGCCTCGAAAAATCTAGAACAAGATGTGGAGTCTTTGCTTGGCTATGTAGCGACAATTGATGCGCGTTTATTCAATCGAAATGAGCGTTCAATTAATACCGCTTTCTTTTATTCGTTTGAGAATAAACTCGATATTATCATCTCGAATGTGAGTCAGTTGACGGACGAAGATCCGGCACTGATTAAAGGCGGCCCGAATGAGCTTTCGCTGCATTCTGGGATTGTTTACGAAGTCAGAGTGGATGGCACCTTTCAGGAAATTCTCGGATTTATGTATGAAATCCAAAAAGCGGACGCTCTTATGCGTATTACTAATTTTGAGGTGTATGTTTCGACGGCTCAAGGAGCGGCGCCCGGGACTCTGTCGGCGAAGTTGCGTATCGTAGTGCTGGCGGAAAAGAATTAAATAAAAACGTTATGAAAAAAACATGCTTTCTGTTACTGTTTGCCGAACTATTCCTCGGAGCCGGTGCATTTGCCGCGACTCCAGAAATTAAGCTTTCGGGGCGTAAAGACCGTGTGCTAACTTATTCGATGCGTGAGCATGTCTTGGCCGTTGCGGAGACTCATTTGAACCAAGCAGATGAAGAGTTTCAGGCCACCATCGAAACGCTCGATAATCCATATGCCTTTAAAGAGGTGGTTGAATTCGTCCCTCGCGTGATCGAAAAGAAGCCCG
>JAFMHF010000131.1 GCA_017854655.1 Puniceicoccaceae bacterium
ATCCAAAGCACGCCGTGCGCCATCCCGACAATGCGCACCATTTCCGGCTGGCCGAACGCATACTTCAGCGGCATGGCAACGCCTAGTCGCAGTAGACAGGAAATGGCTTCAAGAATGCCGACACGGCAGAGGCGGTTGAGGCTGCTGCCGAATTTGAACATGCGAACCGCGATTGAAGGAGTTTTGCTGAATGGCGATTAAAAATTATGAGTATAGTTTGCTGTCAGTTGTGATCTCGGGCGAATCGCCTGCGAATGAGTTTTTCGATTTCAAGGACAATGAATCCAGGCAGTAGGCAGGGGAGTATATAGAGCCACCATTCCAGCGGGAAGTTAGCCATACGGAAGGCATCGGCGACTTGTGGGACGAACATCGGTATTAGGCGTAGAGCTAAGCTAGCACTGATGCCTGCGAGTAACCATTTGTTGGAGAACGGACTGAAGGTAAAGGCCGACCTGTTGATAGAGCGTGCGCTCAAAACGAAGCCATCATGCACCATCAACACCGCCCAGAATGCAGCAGTTTGAGCTTGGGTGAGTAGTAGTGCATCAATGACGGTGCCATCTGCTGCGACGGCTGCGGCACCAAAGTGGTGGTAGATCCAAAATCCTGGCAGAGCGATGGCTAAGCCAATTAGGATAACGCGATCTAGCAATAGGAAACTGGCAAGTTTTGCTTTCGGTGGGCGTGGTGGCTGTTTGAGTAAGTCGCGTTCTTTGCTCTCCATCATCAGCGGCATCGTTAGAAATACCGAGTCGAACAGATTGATCCAGAGAATCATGACCGGTTCGAGTGTTAGGCGTGCCGAGAAGATCGGAATAAAGGAAGCCATGAGCACGGCACCGATGACGAGTAGTGCTTGTCCGCCGTTGGTGGGGAGTGTGTAGAGAATGGCCTTTTCCAGGTTTTTCCATGCGTGGCGGCCTTCTTCGACTGCGCTGATGATACTGGCAAAGTTATCGTCAGTCAGCACCATGTCTGCGGCCTCTTTGCTGACTTCGGTGCCGCTGCTGCCCATGGCAATGCCGATGTCTGCGGCCTTCAGGGCGGGTGCGTCGTTTACGCCGTCGCCGGTCATGGCTACTATTTCGCCGCGTTCTTGTAATTTTTGAGCGATCCGGAGTTTATGCTCCGGGGCGACGCGGGCAAAGACCGAGACGCGGACGACGGCCTCGCGCAGCTCGTCGTCATTCATTCTCGCGAGTTCTTCGCCACCGATAGCGGGTGGGGCGTTCTGATCGACAATACCCAACTGAAGGGCCACGGCGGTTGCGGTCATCGCGTGGTCGCCAGTGATCATCACGGGACGGATGCCTGCGCTTTTACACTTTTGGACTGAGTTAATTGCCTCTTGTCGGGGTGGGTCAATCATTCCTTCGATACCTAGGAAAGTGAGGGTGTGGAGGTCTTGTGAAGTGATACGCTTGTGTGTTGTAGGAACCGTTTTGTATGCCATTGCGAGTAAGCGAAGTGCTTTACTCGCGAGTTCGGCTGCTTCCGCATGTATGCGCTCGGGCTGGACGGCGGTGTGGCCGTGGTCGGTTACTTGCTGAGTGCAGAGGGCGAGCACTTGTTCGGGGGAACCTTTGACGAAGATATGATTCTCGTTTTCGCCACGGTGTAGTGTCGCCATATACATGTTTGCTGAATCGAACGGGATCTCGTCCAAGCGTTTAGAATGATCGGATATATGAGCCTTCGCAGCAGAGACGAGTAGGGCTCCCTCGGTCGGGTCACCCACGATGTGATGGCGCTTTTCTTCGCTCACCAGCCGAGCATTGTTGCACAGCAGGCCGGCCCGGAGTGTTTCGTGTAGAGGTGTGGGCAACTCGGACGGATCGATGGGGGTTCCAGCGTGAAGGAAAAAACCTTCGGGATTATAGCCGACACCTCGGACCTCGTAGGTGCTGTCGGCACAGAGAACGGCCTGCACTGTCATTTCATTTTTTGTGAGTGTGCCGGTTTTGTCGGAGCAGATGACGGTAGCGCAGCCGAGTGTCTCTGCGGCGGGTAGGCGTCGGATGAGGGCGTTCCGCTTGGCCATTCGGGTGGCGGAGAGAGCGAGTATGCCGGTCACGATCATGGGCAACATCTCGGGGATCGCTGCGACGATCAGTGAGATCGATCCGAGGAAGTTATAGCCGATGTCGTAGCCGACGACGCGGCCGAGTCCGAAATTCAAGATCCCGATTAAAAGTATGGCGATGATCAGAGTGCGCGTGAAATCGGCAATCTTGTTCTGCAATGGGGTCAGGGGTGCCTTCGTCGCTTTCATCAGCACTGCGATCTTGCCGATTTCGGTGCGTTCGCCTGTTTCGATTACGACGCCGAGTGCGGATCCACGTGTGGCAAAGGTGCCACTAAAGGCGATGCAGTGTTGGTCGCCGGGGGTGAGGTTCGGTCGCTCGATGGCTTGGGTCTCTTTTTTGACGGGCACAGATTCGCCGGTCAGCGCGCTCTCATCGGCGTGAAAGTCGTGGGCATTCTCTAGGCGCAAGTCGGCGGGCACACGATCTCCGCCGCTCAGGGTGACGATCTCTCCAGGCACGAGCTCCCGACTGGGTATGATAGTGGCCTCGCCATTGCGGATGACGGTGCATTTTGCAACAAGTGTGCGCTTGAGTGCTTCAAGCGCACACTCCGCTTTGCCCTCTTGGAAGAAGCCGATGATGACGTTGAAGACGACGACCCCCACGATGACTGCCATGTCCACCCACATTCCGAGAATCGCGGTCAGAGTGATTGCGAGTAGCAGGATATAAATGAGTGCGTTATGGAATTGGCGTATCAGGCGTTTCCATGCGCTGGACTTCTTTATTTTCAGTTCGTTATAGCCGTATTCGTCCAAGCGTTGGCGGGCGATGTCTACGGAGAGTCCTTCTGGGGAACTAGATAGGTGGTCGAGCACATCCGCGCTCGATAATTGATACCAGAATTTGTTGCAATTACGGGACATCGCACTGTCAGTACGATGCACCAATGCATGTCCGGAGGCAAGTTCTGATGCCTTTTATGCGCTGCGCTCTAGGGGGGCAACATCTGCCAGCCTAGGCGACTGGGTTACTTGACTTCGATCTGTTTAAGCAGTTTAACATCGGCGAGAATCGGGCCAAAGGGGAGGACACTCGCAATGAGCAGCAGCGCCGTGGTTTTTAGTGGCCACTTGTAGTCGAGTTGTCCGAGCGCAGCCAGTCCGACATATAGCATCCAAAGCACGCCGTGCGCCATCCCGACAATGCGCACCATTTC
>JAFMHF010000062.1 GCA_017854655.1 Puniceicoccaceae bacterium
CCGCCATTGCCACCGCGACCACCGCCGCCACCGCCGCCGTAACCGCCGCCGCCGTTGCCACCGCGACCACCGCCGCCGCCGCCGTAACCGCCGCCGCCACTTGGACGTTCTTCGCGAGGACGAGCCTCATTGATCGCAAGATTGCGGCCCATGAAATCTGCACCATTAAGCGCTTCGATTGCTGCGTCCATGGATTCTTTAGTTTCCATAGTCACGAATGCGAAGCCACGAGGGCGACCAGATTCACGATCTTTTACGATGAAAACATCGCTAACTGCACCATGAGCTTCGAAAAGCGCTTGGAGTTCTTCTTGAGTTACATCGTAGGACAAGTTGCCTACATACATTTTTGCATCCATTATGTGTTCCTTTTCTTTACTTTATTTGGGCTATCCCACTGCTTCTTTGCTCTTGAGTGTCCGCTTTCGGACTGGATCACCTAACTGAATACTTTCGTCTCACCCTGATGACTACCCACGCTCTGAATGTTAACATGTGTTCTAGTCGGTCGTGGTTATCGACTATTCCTAATGAATAGCAAGCAGCAAATCGTGCCGCCCAAGAATAGCCGACCCCGTCGAAAACCCAGCGATTAGCTGAGTTAAGTATGATACAAACGGACTTAAAAACCAAAAAATCACGCTATAAAGATTTTACATACAATCAGTGCTTTAAAAAATTTAACACGATTACGAAGCTAAAAATCATGCTCCAGCCTTCGCGGTATCAAACGCTTCAACCGCACACTTCGCGCAGGTCTCACGGATACTGGCAAAAAAGTCATTACCCTTGTCATCGACCAGAATGTAAGCAGGGAAATCTTCGACTTCGATTTTCCAAATCGCTTCCATGCCTAGCTCAGGATACTCCAGCACTTCGACCTTCTTGATATTATACTCAGCCAACAACGCGGCTGGCCCACCAATCGAACCAAGATAGAACCCGCCATGCTGCTGACAAGCATCGGTGACTTGCTGCGATCGATTACCCTTGGCCAACATGATCATTGAGCCGCCCTCTGCTTGAAATGGCGCCACATACGAGTCCATTCGACCGGCAGTCGTCGGTCCAAAGGAGCCGGACGGTTTCCCCGCAGGTGTCTTCGCTGGACCGGCATAATACACAGGGTGATTCTTGATATAGTCTGGCAAGCCTTCACCGCAATCAATGCGCTCCTGCAATTTGGCATGTGCGCTGTCACGAGCCACGACAATCGTCCCCGATAGTGAGAGCGGCGTCGTGACAGGATACTGACTTAGCTCAGCGAGGATATCTGCCATCGGACGATTCAAATCAATCTTCACTGATTCTTTCGGCTTCGCGATTTCGGCAGAGTCAGGAATGAAGCGCCCTGGATTGTCTTCCAACTTCTCAAGCCAGACGCCGTCCTTATCGATCCGCGCCTTGACATTACGGTCGGCTGAGCAAGAGACACCGATACCGACGGGGCACGAGGCCCCGTGACGCGGCAAGCGCACGACGCGCACATCGAGCGCAAAGTATTTACCGCCAAATTGTGCCCCGTAGCCCATCTTACGGGTGTAGCCGAGCAGCTTCGCTTCGAGCTCTAGATCGCGAAATGCCTGACCATGCTCATTCCCTTCGGTCGGCAACTCGTCGTAGTATTTAGTCGAAACCAACTTCACGGTCTTCATGGTGGTTTCCGCAGAAGTACCACCAATCACAATCGCAATGTGATACGGCGGGCAAGCTGAGGTGCCGAGCGTGCCCATTTTCTCGATACAGAATTTCTCCAGATTTGCTGGATTCAGCAGCGCTTTGGTCTCTTGGAAGAGGAAAGTCTTATTCGCCGACCCCCCACCCTTTGCAACGAACAGGAAGTCATACGAATCACCATCGGTCGCCAGCAGATCGATTTGCGCAGGCAAATTACAGCCCGTGTTCTTCTCCTCATACATCGAGAGTGGCACGGTCTGCGAGTAACGCAGATTCTCTTTGGTGTAGGTATTGTAGACACCCTGCGACAGCGCGGACTCATCCTGGCCGCCGGTCCAGACGCGTTGGCCCTTCTTGCCAAGAATAATCGCGGTGCCAGTATCTTGGCAGAACGGCAATACACCATGTGCCGCGACTTCGGCATTGCGCAACATCGTCAGCGCGATGGTACGGTCATTTTCAGTCGCTTCGGGATCATCTAAAATCGCGGCCACCTGCTCTAGGTGCTTGGTGCGTAACTTGAAGGCGATCTCTTTCATCGCCGTTTCCGCCAGATAGGTCAGTGCTTGTGGCTCGATCTTGAGGATCGACTGACCGTCGAAATCAACAGTGTTTACAAACTCATCTGTCAACAGACGAAACTCCGCCTGATCTTTGCCGAGTGGAAATTGCTTTTGATAATGAAATGGAGGCGGAGGTTTAGCCATGGTTTTTCTTTAATTGTGGTAGGCCCTAGAATTTGTTTTAGCTTTAGTGATTGGTAAGATTGCAAATGAATTAAAACACGCCAGCACAGCGATGCAATCCCCAGTCTGACTCTTCTAGAATCAATCCATCTAGAGAATCGGCACAACTGTTTCTACCGTTTGCGGCAAACACCACTAAACTGAGCTAAGCAATTCACCCAGTGTCAACTTATCCGCCTTACGATCCGTCGGCACCTCGAGCACACGCACGCCACTGGTCGGCAACACAGAGATCGCAGCCACCAGCGAGTCCCAGTCTTGAACACGTTGATGAGCAATGCCGTATGCCTGGCACAGCGTATCTAGCTGCACTGTTTGTGGCGTTGCAAAAAACTGCTCAAAAGCCTGGCCCATCGACGCAACTGGCAAGTGCTCAAAAATCCCGCCACCATCATTATTGACTAGTACCACGGTTAAGCTGCCCTGCAACTGCGCCGCAGCGAGTAGTGCATTGGTATCATGCAAAAATGCTAAATCACCGGTCAATAAGACCGTCGAATTTCCACGGTGCGCCAAGCCCAGCGCAGTGCCCAGCGTACCGTCGATCCCATTGGCACCACGGTTCGAGTGGATCGGGCAGGCGCGACTCCCTGCACTCCAGAAATACTCGGCGTAGCGTACACTCATGCTATTGGCGATGAAAGTCGGCGTGCCAATAGGTAGATGCTTCGATAATAGCCAAGATACCTTACCTTCAAACAACGAGTCCATCGCTTCGAATTTTGAATCCAACGCAGCCACCGTCTGTTGCTCAATATCTACCCATGCTTGAGTCCAAGCCGCATCCACAGTCTGGTGATGCAGCGCCTCTGCCAACACCTGCACCTCACCATACAAAGGCGTTGCAACACGATGCAACGGATCCGTATTCACTGGGCGATCCGACAGTAGAAACGACACCGAATCGGTCTGCTCAAGCCATGCGCGCAACACTTTACTGGTGGGCAACTGGCCGATTTGCAAAACCGCCGTCGGGCTTCGATCTGCTGCCACTTCAGACTTCCTCAAGAACGTATCATAATGGCAAATCAATGCCTGATTTTCACCGAAATGACCACGCAATGGATTCAATACATCGCTCAACACAGGCCAGCCCAACTTATGCGAAAGCATCGCCACCGCATCCGCAAAGGCATCGCCCCCCTCGCGCGGATTCATCGCACCAACGACAATCACACCTTGCCGATGACTCGCCAGCCGCTCCAACGCCACCGTATCGAGGCTCGCGCCGGTGCCAATCGCCTCACAGGGGCGCGTCGAGACTGTCGCCGCCTGCTCCATCAGGCTCGCCTCAATAATCGGCGTCGCATTTATCTCTGGAGGCAATGGATCACGAAACGGGAAGTTCAAATGCACCGGTCCCGCATTCCCCTGTAGCGATCGATTGACCGCATGTACCAAGGTTTGTCGTAAATAAGCCAACATCGAGCTCGACGCCTCCGGCAACGCCATTTCATGAAACGCGCGCACCGAATCGCCAAAAATTTTCATCTGATCGATGGTTTGCCCCGAACAGCAATCCCGCAGTTCCGCAGGACGATCTGCAGTCAGTACCAACAACGGCACACCTGACATCGAAGCTTCCAGCACCGCAGGATGATAATTCACCACCGCTGATCCCGACGTACAGACCAGCACCACTGGCTTGTGCGTGCGTTTTGCCAAGCCCAGCGCGAAGAAACCCGCCGAGCGTTCATCCAAGATTGAAATTGCTTCCAGCTTCGGATTCCGCGCGGCAGCTACTGTCAGCGGCGTCGAACGCGAACCAGGCGAGACCACCACCGTCTCGACTCCAAGGCGGGCAAGGACCTCCATGGTCAAAGCCCCCCACACCGAATTAACGTTGGAGCGTGCAAGCACATCGAATGAACTTAAATTTGAATCGGTCACAGAATGATAAATTAAAACTATAGTCTGTTAGAAAACTTCGGCATGACAACTACGGAGCGTCAGAAATAATGATGATTATTATCCTGCCTCCAACAACTCATTCAAGGCCACTAACAATTGTAATGCATCTGGCGAATCTGCATGCACACAAAGAGTCTGTGCGCGAACGGCGACACTGCCGCCGTCAATCGTCGGCATCTTGCCGCTGAGTTGCCATTGCTGTAAACGTGCCACAGCAATTGCAACGTCTTCGATCAAGGCCCCAGGTCGACCGCGCGGCACTAATTGACCGTCTGGCGTATAGCCTCGATCGGCAAAAGCTTCTTCCCACACAGAAACGCCCTTGCGCCGAGCAAGTTGTGCCAATCGTCCGCCGGCCAATGAAAATATGCCAACACTGTTATCCAAAGCTTTGATCATCCCCACAGTCACATCAGCCAAGGCATCATCTTGCTCCACCGCATGATACAAGGTTCCGTGCAACTTCACATAGCGGACTGGCACATCCACTTCACCAGCGATACGTAGAAAACACCCCAACTGCTCCTGCAATAAAGCATCCAACTCAACCGCACTCGGCAACTCCGAACCACGTCCGCCCGCGATTGCAAGCCCCGGATGCGCACCCACCATCACTCCATAGCGCTTTGCGAGTTCCAGTGTCGCCCGCGTCTTCGCCGCGCTCCCCGCATGCACACCGCAGCAAATATTCGCGGCACCGACCAGCGCCATCAGCTGCTCGGTTTGCGCAGCGCACTCATCCTCCCCCAGATCACAATTTAAAATCAACTCACCCATTTACTACTAATTTAGCTATTTAAGAATCCAAGTGGCAACCGTGAATGCCCTAGCCAATCAAGCAGGTCACGCTATCGCTGCCCTGTTACGCATCCCAGGAAATTAGCCTATTTTCCTATACTTCGAGGGGCGCATCAAATAGCTTGTCCGCCTCCATGTATACACTCAGGACATACCAACAAGAAGCAGTTGATCGCACTCTCGATTACTTCAGAAAGCGACGCGACCCTGCGGTGATCGTGTTGCCTACGGGCGCAGGTAAGAGTTTGGTCATCGCGGAGTTGGCTAAAATAGCCATAGGCCGCGTGTTGGTACTCGCGCATGTCAAAGAGTTGGTCGAGCAAAACCATTTGAAGTATGAAAGCTATGGCCTGCATGCGGGGATCTATTCCGCGGGATTGAATCAAAAGGATAGCGAGCAGAAGGTCATATTCGGTAGCATCCAGTCAGTCGCTAAGGCTAAAGATGCCTTCTTTAAAGATTTCACGCTGGTCGTGATCGATGAATGTCACCGCGTCGGCCTAGAGCCGGACAGTCAATACGCGAAAGTCATTACGCAGCTCAAGCTGAACAATCCGCGTATTTGCACCTTGGGCCTGACCGCCACCCCGTATCGCCTAGGCCTTGGCTGGATCTATAATTACGCGCTGCGTGGAGAGCTGAAAACTCAGGAGCTGCGCTTTTTCAAGCACTGCATCTACGACCTGCCACTTGAGTATATGATCAGCAACCAATACCTGACGCCTCCCGTACAGGTAGATATTCCGGTGACCTCGTATGACTTTTCTGAGCTGATTGAGGGTGGCAATGCTTACACGATGGCTCAACTAGAGGAAGCGCTCCACCAGCAAAGACGACTCACGCCGCTGATTATCAAAAACATTATTGATATAACGGAGAGCGACCAGCGCCAGGGCGTAATGATTTTCAGCTCAACGGTGAAACATGCGCAGGAGATCATGAATCACCTGCCGCCGGGACAGGCCAGACTGGTCGTAGGAACCACCGAGCTGAGTGAGCGCGACCAGATCGTGCATGATTTTAAGCAGAAAGCGTTTAAATATTTAGTGAACGTCTCGGTGTTGACCACCGGATTCGACGCAGCACATGTCGATGTGATCGCGATCCTGCGCCCAACGGAATCGATTAGTTTGTATCAGCAAATCGTCGGCCGTGGTTTGCGCTTGGATACCGATAAGAAGGATTGTCTGGTGTTGGATTACACCGGGATGGGGCATAGTATTTTTAGCCCAGAGATCGGCGAAAAGAAGACGGCATCCGAATCGGTCGCCGTCCAGGTGCCCTGCCCCGAATGTGGCTTCATCAATGACTTTTGGGGGATCCTCGACGATGATGGCAAGCTGCTGGAGCACTTCGGTCGAAAATGTCGAGGTGGGCATGTCAATACTGACAACTACGAATTGATACCCTGCGGCTACCGTTTTCGGTTCAAGATCTGCACCCAATGCTCGGCTGAAAATGATATCAGCGCCCGTGATTGTCGTAGCTGCGGCTGCGTGCTGATCGACCCCGACACCAAGCTCAAGCAAGCGAGGCTGTCTAAAGACGCCCATGTGCTCACGCCCGATTCGATTGAGATGCTAGAGCGTGTTGACAAAAAAGGAACGCCCTATCTGCAGGTAAAGTATTACGATTACGACGCCCAGTTCGTCGCTGAAATGCACTACCTCAACAATCCAACCAGTCTGAAGAAGTTCTCGATCAACTTCCTCAGATCGCACCTGCGAAAGCCTGAACTAAAGGTCGACATCAGCTCGGCTAGCGACGCAGTCGAACTACGAGCACAGCTGCGTATGCCTTCCTTTATAATCGCTCGTAAGCAGGGGAAATTCTGGAAAATTACTGAGAAAATATTCAGCGAGGAACTATGAAAACACCTATTAACGGTAAGTCATTTTTCAATGTGTGAATACTTACCTCCTCGCAACCCCTATTGGGTTTTTTCAACGCCGCGCCAAAAAAGGGAGCCCTCATCAGAATCGGGTGACTTTGCTTGAGCTTCCTCGACAGTAATACTGCTGACACTACCATCGAAATAAGAGACTTTGGCATAGTCACCATGCCACGCGTAGAGGGTCGTATGATCTAGGTTCTGCAAAGTGTTATTACCACCATTATTAGTTTTAGTATCCCCAAACATGATTGTTCGGCTAGGAGCCGACAACTGCTCCATGCGCATGGCGCCTCTCTTGCCTCCATCACTTGCATTTGTTTTGCCGACAAAATGATTAAAGCCGTAAGACGAACGCTCCGAGGCTGTGCCGATTGCGTTCAATGCTTCCGGGCAGTTCAAATCATTCAAGCGATTCCATCGTTTGCTATTTTGCATGAAACTTGCCAAGGAAATGTTCCATGTCAGATTCGTATTATTTTTGCTATTAAACCACTTAGAATCTGGAGCGGAACCGTTGCCCTCAGCTTTTATAGCAGGGATCAAAATATTTTTATTGTCGGCAATCATCAACAAATAGGCGGCACTCACCTGGCGTAAATTAGATGTGCAGGTCGCGTCATATGAACTCTTACGGACCTTACTCACCACGGGGATTAGAATTGCCGCTAAAACCCCAATCACAGCGATTACAGAAAGTAATTCAATTAGAGTAAATGCAGATCGTTTAATATTCATAGTTAACATAAGATTGAGTGTTCATTGGAAAAGTTTAAATGTGTCTGTGGTCGAAATAAATTTAGATGTGGGGCTATAGGGCTCACTATTAGGCGTGTGGCTATAACTTAATCACAGCCCATGCACCTTTATACAGATCCGCGGCGACTGGCCAACGGGCGAACTCGTCGGACAAGTCGTTAAAGCTACTCGAAATGGCTGCAAGCCAAAGCTTCTGGCGGAACAGTTGCAGACCATCCGGATTGTGATAGCCGTGACGTTCGATAAATTCTGGTGCCGCCATCAGCACATGCCGCAGTTGATCGGCATTATTTTTCGTCGCTTGAAGCCACTTGGTGTATTGAACCCGCTCCTCTTGACTGGGAAGGCGGCCCAGCATTTCCTCAAAAGCGGTATTCACCACTGCGACCACCTCGTGGTCGCCATAAGGATAGTAACGGTAACCCATATAATTTAGCGGAGCGTGGTTACAGCGCAGGAGGTGATTGAGATGCCGCTGCATCGGCTCGAACTCAGGTTGCATTTTCGTATCGGAAACGGCGCTCGGATCGTAAACAAACGCGATTGGATCATTCGGTGGCTTTTGGGGCCCGAATCCTTCCGCGATTCCGGAATACTGCGCAGTCGTTCGGTTGCCCGTCACGGTGAAATCTTTCACTCCGCTGAGGATGATACTGTAAGCCGCCGCTCCTCCCGTGAAGAGATTATCCTGCACTGCCCCGCCTACGAAAGTAAAACCACGCTTACTCGGAACCCAGGGAGTCGCACCGACCGGAATGCCCATATGAATACGAGCGCCCCGCGCATCGATCCAATTATTTTTAATCATGACGCCACGATAGTCGATTGAATGGGGATCATCTGCAAAGGCCCAATACTTAAGTGGATCGACCAGATTGATACCACCGAGGGATTCACGCGAGACCGTGGCGATCACGTTGCCGTCGGAAATACTACCTGGCGCCCCAAAAAACACCATACCGACGTCGGTCGGGTCGATAATGAGATTGTTACGGACGGTTGTTCGCTGCGCTGCACAGGTGATTCCATCCCCCCAGCTTCTGCCGTCTAAATGAGGATTCTCAACGCCTTCGCGCCCGTTGCCGCGAACATCCGTTCCAGCACCAAAGAATATGTTGTTTTCAACTAAAATGTCAGACCCACCTTCGTGAACCTTCAACGTCGACCAAGTGCGCGGCCCAGTAAAGATGCAGCCACGGACAACTTGCCGCTCCGCCCCAGCTCCGCCGAAGAAAACGAGCGCGTTGGTACTAATCGCTTTCGACAAGTCAGACAGGCGATAGCGATTGCCATCGAGTAACAGATTCTCAATCCGAACCCCGCTAACCTGATTACCGTTGATCAGTTGCCCAAGATCACGATTGGTGATGCGTAAAATAGCGTAATCGGCTAACGACTTAGGCGCGTGCGTTGAGATACTTTGCCCTTCAAATTTGAACACCAGTGCTTGTTCGATTTCGTAAATAGCGCCTGGCTCTAAGAGAAGATCTTGCCCTGCATTAAGCACGGCCTGCAGATCGGCACTGGGTGGTGTGGTTCCCGTATCGCTTAAATCCTCAGCAAAAAGAGACTGAGTGAGTCCAATGCAGACTGCAAAAAAGTAATATCTTATGGCCATATGTATCGTAGTATTGGTGACAAATTAGAGATCAGTCTGATATGCGCACCTTAAAGACTTCCAACTCCTCAATCTGAATATCTCGGACTGATCCGTCTGCCGTATTCAGTCCGATTGCTAAGCTATCGAAACGCAGTGTCGGCGAATCGGTATCGATCACTTTGACAAAACAATTGGTGCCGACGGTCGAGTCGGGCCCATCGGGAACGACAATAGCGCTAATCTCCGCCTTGTTCGCCTCCAAGCGGATGATGTTGAGTTGCGCCGTGTAAACTCGTTTAGACACAAAATCACCTTGCCCGTTCTGGCCAAGATGCGAATAGCCTGAATTTGCGGGATTAAAGACGATCAGCAAATCGTTAAAGGTCTTATGGCGTTTAGCCAGCACCATTTGCTCGCTGGCTGGACTGTTTCTAAGACTCAAGGACGCTTGATAGCCGCGATAGTTCTGTAAGCCCGATAAGTCGGTTGCATAGCTGTCGCTTGAAACCGCCCGGCTGTCATCGATGGAATCACCGGACTCAAACAATGCGAAGCGCAGGTGTCTACTTTGGGTGAAATTGACAATGTCAGGCCTAAATGTAAATTTGAGCGAAATGGCTTCGCCCACAGCCAAGTCGATGTATCCACCTGGCTCAGTGAAGTAGGCCATAAAGAAACGGTTCGCCTTGAATCCATTAAAGATCAAAGCCCCCTCCTGCTCAATCAAGGTGTTAGGTCCTTGATTAGCGAAATAAGCCAAACTTTGTGGAGGCGACTGGAGACCACGATTACTGTCATCGAAGTGATCTTTAACAATACTCGAAAAAGCAACTGAACTGCAGGCTATAAGACTGAAGCCGATAAGAGTTAAGTTGGTTGGAATTTTCATGACTGACGATGAGATAGAGTTGAGATAATTAGGATAAGTTGCCACAGCTTTAAACTAGATAGAAAAATTAAGTAAACCAGATGAGATTAAACGTTTATTTTTCAGTACAATTAAGCAGTCAACTGGATTCTGCCAAATGACTGATTTATTAGCAAGGCAGCCGTATTAAAATCGAAGACTGACCCTACTCTATTTGACGTGCTAATTGCGCAGAACCAAGCATATCCTACTTGACTTCAAGCAGCAAGGAATAAACGTTTCACTTAATAGGCTCTGCTCGCTAACTAAAACGATGCGCATCTAGCTGTAGCCTATTTTGATGCCATCACAGACTGAGCCAAAACGACCGCCTCGACACCTACCGTACGACCAATAATTAAAACTAAATCGCGCATTTTTAACCACTAAGCAAAAGAATACAGACAGCACATGCAAATACCAGAGATCAACCGCCGCAAATTTATCCAAACAGCAGGTCTTGGGGCCTTGGCTTATGCGGCACTGCCGAAAATCGCCTGGTCGTGGGATGACATCCCATCCCGCACCGGCAAGATCATAACTGGGCGTAAGCTAAACATCGCTTGTATTGGCGTGGGCGGGCAAGGCAGGAGAGATCTCGATCAAATCACCTCGGAAAACATCGTTGCCCTCTGCGATATTGATCCAATGCGGGCGAAAAAGAGTTTTGAAAAATATCCCGATGCGAAGAAGTACAAAGATTTCCGCGTCATGCTGATGGAAATGGACGATCAAATCGACGCTGTCACCATCAGTACGCCTGACCACATGCACTTTGCCGCCGCGATGATGGCGATTAAGATGGGCAAGCATGTATTCGTGCAGAAACCTTTGACCCACACCATCGCTGAAGCACGTGCGCTCACCGAGGCCGCGCGCAAACACAAGGTGATGACTCAAATGGGCATTCAAGGGCATTCTTTCGATGGCATACGGCGCATGCGTGAATGGTATAAAGCACGTGCGATCGGCGAAATCAACGAGGTGCACATTTGGACAAACCGCCCAGTCTGGCCACAAGGCGACCGTCCCCTCGCCCCGGCGCAAGAGGTGCCCGCGCACATCGACTGGAACCTCTGGCAGGGAATTGCCGCAGAGCGCCCCTACAATTCAGCGTACATGCCTTTCGCTTGGCGCGGTTGGTCTGAATATGGCTGTGGCGCACTTGGCGATATCGGTTGTCATGCCATGGACTGCCCCTTCGACGTGCTCGATTTGAGTAACCCCACCAGCGTCGAGGCCGTCTGTGGCCCGCAAAGCGAATGGAGTTTTCCAGAATGGTCGATCGTCACCTACCAATTCCCGGCAACTGCAGAGCGCGGCCCGATCAAGCTCGTTTGGTATGACGGCAACAAATTCCCAGAACGTCCGCAGGAATTGGAAGCTTCGCGCAAGCTACCTTCAGGCGACGGCGGTCAACTCTGGTATGGCACTGAAGGCACTATTATGATTAGCGACATTTACTGCAAAGCCGCTCGATTGATTCCTCAATCCGCCTGGGTGGATTTCGCTAAAAACCGCATGCCGGAAGAAACCGAAAAGCCGTCCATTGGCCATAAAGAGGAATGGATTGAAGCGTGTAAGGGCGGTGAGCCTGCTCAAGCGAACTTTGACTACGCAGGCCCGCTGACCGAAATGGTTCTGCTCGGGAATCTGGCAGTACGTTTTGGCAAAAAGATTGAGTGGGATCCTAAAAATATGGTCTGCACCAACGTCCCTGAAGCCAACACCCTCGTCCGCAAGAAATACCGCAAATATTAAGACAATGAAAATTCAAACGACCATCGCAACCCTACTGCTCCTCGCCGGAACATCCACTCTCACTGCCGCAAGCCCTGTCGGCATCGAAGAGACAGACCGCGAGATGCCCAACGTGGCGGACGATTCAAGCCCGTCCGCTAGCTCCGAGTGGCAAGCGCTATTCGCGGCAGATTTGTCCGATGCGGTCTTCCCAGAAGGCGTCTGGACGGTTACCAATGGAGAATTAACCGCCAGCAAAGACAAGGTCCTGTGGTCGGCAAAAGAGTACGAAAACTACGTCCTCGACCTCGAATTCAAAAACGGCCCGGCTGCGAACAGCGGCGTGCTCGTCTATGTAACCGATATCAAACAGTGGATCCCCAACTCGGTCGAAATTCAAATTACCGATGATTACTCCGAGCCATGGGTCTCGAAAAGCGGTACCTGGCGTTGCGGAGCCATCTTTGGCCGACTTGCCGCCAGCGAAGCTGCGGTCAAACCTGCCGGCGAGTGGAACCACTACACCATCATTTGCAAGGGCCCTTCGATTGACGTCATCCTGAATGGCAAGCACGTCACTTCGATGGACATGAGCCAATGGACTTCAGCCACAGAAAATCCTGATGGCAGCTTAAAACCAAAATGGCTCAACAAGCCACTCAGCACACACCCCACCAAGGGTCGCATTGGGCTGCAAGGCAAGCACGGCGGCGCGCCGATCTGGTTTCGCAACGTGAAGATTAAACAGCTTTAGAGCAGTTTACTCGGAAGCGCGACACAGTGTGCTAGCAGAGTTTCTGGCCGCAGGCTTAGCACTCCACGCACCACCCATCACTGCAGCAGCGATTCAACTTTCCAAGCTTTGTGCATATCCGACAGTTCTTTAACGACGTCGGGATATGCCGCCGCTAAATTTTGGCGCTCAGATAGGTCTTTCGACAGATCCGAAAGAAAGGTCTCATTATCGGTTTTGACTAGTTTCCACTGACCGTGACGCACTGCCCATCTACCGTAAAGTTCCCAATACCAAGTGCTGTGCGGTGAGACTATATCTGCGTCGGCAATCAGGTTTGTAATCGATAGTCCATCGATCTTACGATCGGGCAGCGTCAGTCCTGCATACTCAGCGATGGTGGGAAACAAGTCCATACTCGTCACTAACTGGTCGCGCACTTCGCCTGCGGGAATGACTGCCGGCAGCGAAACAATGCACGGCACACGTATGCCGCCCTCCCACAGTGTCGCCTTGGCGCCACGGTAAGGCCCGGCACTGCCCCCACCTCCGAAAGCACGATCTTCGGTCGAATGGCCGTGATCACTCATAAAAACAACCAAAGTATTTTCGGCTAGACCGAGACGATCCAGCTCGGCAAGAACCTGACCGACTTTATCATCCAGCGAAGTCACAAAAGCCGCGTAGCGCTGACGATTGGGATCTGCCAGATCCGCATACATTTCGACAAATTTCTGCTCCGCCTGCATGGGATAATGCGGGGTGTTCAACGCGAGATAGAGGAAGAAGGGCTGCTCTGTATGCTTTTGAAAAAAACGCTT
>JAFMHF010000005.1 GCA_017854655.1 Puniceicoccaceae bacterium
ACGATTCAGATTCAGAGCCTTCTTGGTCTGACTTTTCATTACCGTCTTGGCCTTGTTCGGACTCTTCGCCTTCTTCAACATCCTCGGACTCTTCCCCTTGTTCGCCGTCCTCAGATTCTTCTTCTTCGCCTTCTTCAACATCCTCAGACTCTTCCGATTCTTCGGAATCCTGTTCTTCTTGGTTCTCTTGATCTTGAGGCTCTTGTCGCTTTAGGAATTCTTCGAGCGCGTTGCGGCGTGCTGCGATGCTGGTTGCATCTTCGATACTGTTGGAGTCATTTGAATCAATTTCGTTGGCTGATCTAAACAGGGCTTCGGCTTGTTTCCAGCTTTCGATGGCAGCCTCGAAGTCCTGTGCCTCTAGCGCGGCTTCGCCTAGTTGGTTAATGGCGTGCGCCATATTATAAAGTGCGTCACGTTCGAGTGAGACATCTTCGCTGAGCTCGATCGCTTCTTTGTAGAGGCGCGTGGCTTCGGTATAGTCGCCGGCTTCAAGCTGGGCATGCGCTTGGTTGTATAGTACGCGCGGATCTGTTTCTAAATTGTGAATGATTGCTTCGGGCGACTCCTGTGCCGGTGGTAGTGGCAGCTCGAGTGATTCGGTCGATGCAGTCGCTGGTTCTAATTTCTGGGCCTCGCTGGGTATTGGTAGGAGTAGGGATGTTGTGGCGATGATCACGGCCAGCTGCATGGAGGATTTGCTGCGTCGGCGTATGAAGATTTCCAATACAAGGAGGATGCAGGCGACGGATAGGGCCCATTGATAACGCTCAATGCGGGCTTCCTGTAATTCGGACTCACGCTCTTCGCGGGGGAGTGTGGCGAGTACGGAGTTGTAGAGTGTGTTGAGTGACTGATCGCTCAGCCGCCTATAGCTGGCTCCGGTGAGTCGTGCGATCTCTTGTAATGTGCGTTCGTCAAGTTGGCTACGCACTGGTTGACCGCTGGAGTCGCGGATGAACTCTTCGGTACCCTGTGCGTTGCGGACTTTTAGATACTCACCCTCAGGGGTGCCGATGCCGATTGTGTAGATTTTGATGCCGTCTTTGGCGACTTCGCGCGCGGTATCGATTGCCTGTTGCTCTTGGTCTTCGCCATCTGTGAGCAGAATGACTACTTTGAAGTTATTATCTTTTGGGAAGGCTTTGGCGGCTTCGCGTATGGCTCGGCCGATATCACTGCCGCCTCGTGAAATACTGGTTTGGCCAATGGAATCCAAGTTCTCGCGGAAAGCTGAGTAATCGAGGGTTGGTGGGGTTTGTAGGAAGGCGTTGCCAGCAAACGCAACGAGTCCGATACGGTCACTCTCTAAGCGTTTAACCAGATCGATGATGGCGAGCTTTGCGCGCTCTAAGCGTGTTGGCCTCAGGTCGGTGGCGAGCATACTTTTGGAGCTGTCGAGCACGAACACGATGTCGAGGCCGCGTGCTTTGCGCTCGATCCAGTCCACTCCGTATTGCGGACGGGCGAGGGCGACGCCGATTAGTGCGAGGGCGAGTAGGATCAGGCCCGCTTTGAGAAGGGTGCGTTGTTGACTCGCTTTCTCTGTGAGTTGATCGAGTAGCCGTGCGGCTGCAAATCTGCTGAGCAAGGCTTCGCGGCGGCGAAAGCCAAACGCGAACAGTGCCGCGAATAGCAATACAATGAGCGGGGTGAGTATGAGCCAAAGCTGATTTTCAAAAGTCATGGCAGACGGCGATAGCGCGTGTTGCGCAAGAGTTGTTCTAGGGCGAGCAAGGCGAGGCCGAGGGCAGCTGGCCAAATGAAATATTCGGTAAAGGTGGCGTAAGAGCGAAGCTCGATGGTGGTGGTTTCGAGTTCGCTGATTTCGTCGTAAATACGTTCGAGGTCGCCGTCTCCAGTGGCATTGAAAAAGAGACCGCCAGTCATCTCCGCGATTTCGCGTAGTTCAGCCTCGTTGAAGTTCGAGTTTTCGCTACGTCCGCGATATACAGGTTTGCCGTCTTCGTCGCGAGCCACCCGGTTGTCGCGCGTCATCTCAGGAATTGGCACGCGGCCTGTTTGTCCCGTGGCGATAGTGTACACTTTAACGTCGTAACTTTTGGCCGCTTCAGCTGCCCCAATCGGAGAGATAGTGCCTGCGTTGTTTTCGCCATCAGTCAATAGAATGACGATGTGACTGCGCGCTTCATGGTCACGCAGACGATTAACACTGGCGCCGAGGGCAGTGCCGATGGCGGTGCCGCCACCGTCAATTTCGCCCAATTCGAGGCGGTCTAGGTTTTTTTTCAACCAGTCGTGGTTGAGTGTGAGGGGGCTGACGACATAAGCATCTGCTGCAAAGGCAACCAGCGCAATACGATCGTAAGGGCGCTTATCAATAAAATCGCGGACTACTTTTTTTGCGGCATCCAGACGTGTGACGACGTTTTTACGGGTAGAAAGGTCGAGGGCGCGCATCGAACCTGAGAGGTCGAGTGTCACCACAATATCGATACCATCCGCATCGGTGGTGTCGTTCATCTTGCCCATTTGTGGTCGAGCGAGCGCGGTGATTAATGCGGCGAGTGTGAGGATGCGTAGGCCGAATAGAAATTGCCCTGGGCGACTGCGGCGTGAGTGGCTAAGTGCTTTAACCAGTTGAATGCTGGAAAAACGCATCGCAGCTTCAGGGCCCATGCGCCCCGCCCACCAGGCGATGAGTGGTAATAGCAGAAGCAGCAAGAAGTACTCTGGATTCTGAAATTGAAAGAAGCTCATCGTGGCTGGACCTCCGGTGGTGTGGCTTCGACGACTTTTTCAAATTGGGCGATGAGGGCCGTGGCACTATCGGTGAGTGCGCTCCGTTCAGCTGCAGTGAGTGAAGCTTGGGCGAATTTGACGCGGTCGCAGTGCTCTAGGAATTCAGTGAGTGAGCTGCGAGCCTCCGGATTCATCTGTGGATGCCCGTCTAATCCTTGTAAGAATTCGAGCGAGGTGCGGCCGAGTGCAGCGATGCCTTTGCCGGTTTCAAAATAGCGGCGCAGGGCTAGCGAGCTAAGTATGGCGAAGCGTTCATCGTCCTCTAGAGTGAGTTCGGCGGCAGTCTTCAGCTCAGCGCGCGCGATGAGGTCCGGCAGCTCTGCTTGTGTGCGGTTGCTGCGTGCACGCATGAAGCGAAGGATGCCCCAGATGAGCAAGCCCAGTGCGAGCACGGCGAGGGCAATCATCACTCCGATTTGCCATGCCTCGAAGGGTGGAATTTCGATCGGGCCGCGCACACGATCAAGCGACGGACCTGGCGGGAGGTCGGGCAGCTGAGGTGCATTGGCTATTTGAGCTAGAAACATGGTTGGTGACTGTTTTCCTAATTCGTAATTTCCCTCTAGTGGCGGCTGGCGCGGCGAGCGAAGAGATTACGCAATGCGGGTAAGTAGGGCTGGTCGGTGTGAGCTTGAATCCAGTCGAGTCCTTTTTTGCGCATCTGGGTTTGGAAATGACTGTGGCGGCCGTCGGCAAGATTTGCGTAGCGCTGACGCGTGTGTTTGTTGCCTGTATCGACTTCGACCATTTCGCCGGTTTCGGCATCTTCGAGGGTGATTAGACCGACTTGGGGTAGTTCGCATTCGCGAGGGTCGCTGAGCGCAATACTGATCAAGTCGTGGCGTTGATTGGTGAGCGCGAGGGTGTCGAAGATGCCAGTGGCTTGCGATTCGTCGAGGAAGTCCGAAATCAGGAATACGACGGTCTTACGGCGTTGCACACGATTGAGATAATCGAGCGCGGCTTGGTGCGAAGTGCCGCGGCCTTTCGGCTCGAAGAATAAAATATCACGGATCAAGCGGAGGATGTGGCGGCGTCCTTTCTTGGGTGGGATGTAGTGCTCGACCTCGTCGGTGTAAAGTAGCACGCCGACTTTGTCGTTTTTTTGCGTGGCGGTAAACGCCAGCACACTGGCGATCTCTGCGGCGCGCTCGCGCTTGCTTTGCTCGACGGAGCCGAAGATGCCCGATGCGCTTAAATCGATTAACAGCATCAGCGTCATTTCGCGCTCTTCGCGGAAGACTTTGACAAAGGGGCGATCCATTTTGGCGCTAACATTCCAGTCAATCGTGCGCACGTCGTCGCCGATTTCATATTCACGCACCTCCTCAAAGTCCATGCCACGGCCCTTGAACGAGCTGTGGTAAGCGCCGGTCACGGAATCCGTCACTAGGTGACGCGCCCGTATCTCGAGGCGGCGAACTTTTTTAATGATATCTGCCGGAGTCATTCTTTGAGAGCTGAAAGGGGAGAGCTGAGACTTGAGGGCTGTGACTTGAGGGCTGTGACTTGAGAACTGAGTAGGAGACTTCTGGGGGATCCTAATTCCTAATTGTTTTTAAGGCACTGGCACGGCGTCGAAAATCGATGCGACCAAATCTTCGCTGCTGATCTCTTCGGCTTCAGCCTCATAGCTGGGGATCACGCGGTGACGCAGCACATCCATGCCGATCTCCTTAATATCTTGCGGGATCACGTAGGAGCGTCCTTGCATCAGCGCCCATGCCTTAGCGGCGAGAGTGAGGCTGATGGTGGCACGCGGGCTGGCTCCAAACTGGATGTACTGACCGAGCTTGAGGTTAAAACCTTCTGGATTACGTGTGGCGAGGATCAGATCGACGATGTAGTCGCGGATCTTGGGATCGACGAACACGTCGTTGACGTACTTACGCGCCTCACGGATGTCATCTAGCGTGGTAACTGCATCGACGCTTAGATTCGGATCAGTGGAGGCCATCCGGTCGAGGATTTCGCGCTCTTCGGCCTTGCTCGGATAGCCGACCTTGAGCTTGAGCATAAAGCGGTCAACCTGTGCTTCGGGCAGTGGATAGGTGCCTTCTTGGTCGATCGGATTCTCGGTAGCGAGCACTAGGAATGGCTCCGGCAGCGGGTATGTGGTGTCGCCGATCGTAACTTGATGCTCCTGCATCGCTTCGAGCAGCGCACTCTGCACCTTGGCAGGCGCGCGGTTAATTTCGTCGGCTAGCACGAGATTGGCGAAGATCGGACCCTTGCGGGTATGAAAAGTGCTATCCTTTGGGCTATAGATTAACGTGCCGATGACGTCGGCAGGCAATAGATCAGGGGTGAATTGAATGCGCTTAAAGTCGGCATCGGTAGCCGTGGCGAGGGTACGAATGCTCAAGGTCTTAGCGAGCCCTGGTACGCCTTCGAGCAGTACGTGTCCGTTGGCGAGCAAGCCAACCAGTAGACGGTCGACTAAATAGCGTTGGCCGACGATGACGCGGCCGATCTCTTGGCGCAATGTGGGAATCCACGCAGTCGCGGCTTCGAGGGCTTCGTTACAAAGGGGGGTGGTAGTTGCGGGTTCTGTACTCATAATTGTAAAAAATGGAAAAAACGTCTAACGGCAGGAGATCAATGACAAACTATCCTGCAAGAGGTTTCATAGAAAAAGATTGAGAAATTGCATTTTAACATAAGTTGTGCCTTATTGTCTCACATGCCAGCAACTATCTTAATTGTAGATGACGAGAAAAACACTCGCGAAGGCCTGAGTCTGGCTTTGCAAGACGACTACGAGGTCTATATCGCTTCTGGTGCGGCGGAGGCATTTAATTTGATGGAAGCGGAGACCTTTGACGTAATTTTGACCGATTTACGAATGGCTGGGAAGTCTGGGCTGAAAGTGATCGATCGCGCCATTAAACTGCCGAATCGCCCGATCTGCATCATGATGACCGCTTATGGCAATGTGGAAACTGCGGTGGAGGCGATGCGGCGCGGGGCTTTTGACTTTTTGATTAAGCCAGTGAGCTTGGAGAAATTAGAGATAATTATTCAGCGGGCGCTGCAGTCGCGCACAATTGAGGCGGAGAATGTGGTGCTGCATGAGCGCTTGGATAAGAAATACAGTTTTGGTGGGATCATCGGTAATTCGCCTGGGCTCATTGATGTGTTGGATAAAGTCAAACTCGTGGCGCCGTCGCGGGCGACTGTTCTGCTCGAAGGTGAAACTGGCACAGGTAAGGAGCTGATTGCGCAGGCAATTCACCAGAACAGCACCCGTGCGCGTAAGCCCTTCGTGCCAGTCCATTGCGCGGCCTTGGCTGCGAATTTGCTCGAGAGCGAGCTGTTTGGGCATGAGAAAGGTGCGTTCACTGGCGCGACTGAACGGCGTATTGGGCGCTTCGAGGCGGCAGACGGTGGCACCTTGTTCTTGGATGAAATCGGCGAGATCGATGCGTCCACACAGGTGAAATTGTTGCGCTTCCTCGAGACGCGTAGCTTTGAGCGCTTGGGCAGCTCTGCGCCAGTTAAAGTCGATGTGCGCTTGGTTTGCGCGACTAATCGCAATTTAACCGAGATGTCGAAGAGCGGCGAGTTTCGCGAAGATCTGCTTTATCGGCTCAATGTCGTGACGATTTATTTGCCAGCGCTGCGTCATCGGCAGGAAGATATGATTATCTTGCTCAATCACTACATAAAGGAGTTTAGCGAAGAGAATGCGGTGGCACCAGTCCGTTTGACAGCCAGTGCACTTAAAGTGCTTCGTGCATATCGCTGGCCAGGGAATATTCGTGAACTGCGGAATTTTTGTGAAAATAACGTCGTGCTCAAGCATGGCAGCGAAGTCACGGAGTATGATCTCGATCTCAAGTATCAGGTAAAGGCAGGTGGTTCACAGTTGCTAGAGACCGTGGCCTCCAGTTCGACCTTAAGCAAGGAGCAGAATGAGAAGCGGTTGCTGCGCAATGCACTGATCAAAGCCAGTGGCAATCGTACCCGGGCGGCCGAGTTAATGGGAATTAGTCGCCGAACCCTGCATCGTAAGCTGATTCAGTGGCCAGAGTTGGACGTTGCTAAATAGGTAGTGGATGACCGATTCGCTAACAAAAATCTGCCACCACTTTTCATTCAATCTGTGGCCAATTGTCAGTCAGCTTAGAGTTTGACTCTGGTTCCAGTGATGGCTGACATATCAGTGCCCCATTGATCTAATGTTATACATTTAAAAGCCCACTCTACTTATGTTTTCACGCCCCCTCCTTTTTCTTTTGGCTGCCGCTGCGGTGTCGACCGCGAGTGCTAAACAAGTCCGCATTGCGGCTTCCGACCTCTTGGCAGACTTTATCACTGAGCCGCTTCAAGCCTATGGAGAGGAGCATTCGATCGAATTCAAAGTCGATAGCATTGGTAGTTTACCAGCGTTGGATCGTCTGCGCTCGGATGAAATCGATTTAGCGATTATCGCGGTGCCAAAAGATACTGATGTGCCGCGTGACGAGTTTCGCGTTTTCCCTTTCGCATATGATGTTGCTGTGATTGCGGTCAATCAAAGTAATCCGATCAATGATATTAGTCTAGCGAGCCTCGGTGGTATTTTTGGCTCGAATGAAGAATTCAATTATAACACATGGGGCGACTTAGGTCTCTCCGGTTGGGGTAGTCGTTCGATTAAAGCATTAGTTGGGCAAAATAATGAAAGTATATCACTCGAATTATTTAAATTTTCCGTTCTCCGCGGTGGCCAAATGAAGACGACTGTGGCTTCGATTAAAGATTCCGAAGTTGAAGGCTTACTGTTGTCTGATGCCGCAGCGATCGCGATCTTACCACGTTTACCGAAGAGTGAAAAAGTCAAAGCATTGATGATTTCCAGTGAGGTAGATGGTCCCGCATTTAGTCCAACGGACGATAATGTGCATTATGGCGATTATCCGATTCGCTTAGCTTTCTATGCCGTTTACAAAGCGCGCGATGAAGCGCGAGCCAAGGAAGTGCTTCGTGTCTTGCTGGGTGATGATCTCGCCGCTTCGCTGCGCGACAATAACCTCTTCGCATTGCCTGATACGGTGCGCCGCAAGTTGACGATTGATTTAGATCTCGGAGAGTAATTTTATTTGAAAACGCATTGACAGAGGGGGCGAATTTAGAATTCTTTGCCACTTCTTCCTAAAAGCGAGCGTAGCTCAATTGGTAGAGCACCACCTTGCCAAGGTGGATGTCGAGAGTTCGAACCTCTTCGCTCGCTCCATTTTCGAAGCCCCCGTGGATTTTTTCTCGGGGGCTTTCTTATGTGCAAAAAGGAAGAGGTCAGGCCCAGCCTCAGGCAACCTCTTCGCTCACACCATTTTTCGAAGCCCTCGGTCTAAACGACCGTTTTTTTAGGTTCATGGTCGATTAGCGGGAAAAGGCTAAAGGAGCTAGGGCGACTCGCCCTCCTTTGCAGCAACACAGGATGAACGTGGGCGATTCGCCCACACTCCGCTCGCGGTCCTTCCATGTTGGAATACATATCTCAACAAAACAACTCTTCACCTTATTTTTGAGAGCAGGCCGGTGTCGGTAGAGTGTGGAGCGCGAGCAAGCTCGCACGCCACAGTTGTTACCTCTTACACAAAACAGGCCGCCCTCGTGGACGGCCTGTTGTATTCAAAGCGTGGCTACGAATTAAAGTAGTTCTTTAGCGACGGCTGCGACGTTGTCAGCTGTCATGCCTAGCTCGACCATGACGGTGTCGCCGGGTGCAGAGATGCCAAAGCGATCGATGCAGACTGTCTTGCCGGTGAGGCCAACATACTTGCCCCATGTGCTGGAGACACCTGCTTCTACGGCAACCCGTGCGGTGCAGCTGAGTGGCAGGATACTTTCGATGTAGTCTGCTGATTGGCGTTCGAAGCGCTCGAAGCAAGGGAGAGACACGACGCGTACGCCGTCACCCAGTTGCACAGCTGCGCCGAGTGCGTGTTGCACTTCAGAGCCGGTTGCCATGATGATGAGTTTCAGGTCGCCAGATTCTTGCTTCGCGATGTAGCCACCCTTGAGGGTACCTGCGCGACGATCGGCGACGCTAATGTTGTCGTTGGCAGGAATGTTTTGACGAGTGAGGATCAATGCGGTTGGGCCATCTGTGCGCAGCATCGCGCCGGCAAATGCCGCGGCAGTCTCTTCAGCATCGGATGGACGAATCACATCGACATTTGGAATCACGCGCAGGCCGCTGACGGTTTCGACAGGTTGGTGAGTCGGACCGTCTTCACCTACACCGACGGAGTCGTGCGTGAAGATGTAAGTGACCGGCAACTTGGCGAGGCCCGCAAGGCGGATCGCGGGTCGAAGGTAGTCGGCGAAGACCAAGAATGTCGCGCCACTGGCGCGGAAGAGCCCATCGTATGCGATACCATTGCAGATCGCACCCATCGCGTGTTCGCGGATGCCGAACCAGATATTACGACCACCGAAGTTCTCTGCGGAAAAATCGCCGCCATCTTTGATGTAGTTCTTAGTGGAACCGTAAAGGTCAGCGGAACCAGTGATGAGCTGTGGCACTTCCTTGGCGACGGATTGGATAACAACACCACCGGAGGCGCGTGTTGCAGAGCCTGTGCCTGCGTCGAATTCTGGGATGCGGCTGGCAAGGTCAGTAGGGATCTCGCCCTTGACGGATGATTCGAGCTCAGCAGCCAGTGCTGGATTGGCTGCACTCCATGCTGCGTAGGTTGCTTGCCACTCATTGAAGGTTGCTTTGCCTGCTTCGGCTTGCTCGGCGAAGTGTGCGCGAACACCTTCGGATACAAAGAACGTCTCTTCTGGCAGGCCGAGCCCTTTGCGAGCTTCAGTGGCAAATTTTGCGCCACCTTCACCGTGGCCGGCTGCTGTGCCGGCAACTTCTGGGATGCCCTTGCCGATTGTGGTCTTCGCGATAATGACGGTTGGCTTGCCGTTGTCATTGGACTTGGCGTGAGCAATCGCTTCCTTGATCGCAGTCAGATCGTGACCGTCAATGGTGATGGCATCCCAGCGTTGAGAGATAAAATACGCTTCGGCGTCTTCGCTTTGCGACTGTGTTGCCATCGCGTCGAGCGTGACGTCGTTGGAGTCATAGATGAGGATAAGATTGTCGAGCTGGTTGTGGCCGGCAAATGCGATCGCTTCTTTGGCGACACCTTCTTGTAGGCAACCGTCGCCGTTGAGTGCGAAGATGTGTTGATCGAAGATGGTGTGATCGGCGGTGTTGAACTGTGCCGCCGCACGCTTGCCAGAAAGCGCGAACCCGACCGCATTGCCGATTCCTTGGCCGAGAGGGCCAGTGGTGGCTTCGACGCCGGCAGTGTCGCCGAACTCGGGATGACCTGGTGTTTCGGAGCCGAGCACGCGGAAGTTTTTCACTTCCTCTAAGGAGAGGTCATAGCCTGCGAGGTGCAGCCATGAGTAGATGAACATCGAGCCGTGGCCAGCTGAGAGTATGAAGCGGTCGCGGTTGAGCCATTTTGGTGCAGCTGGATTATAGCGGAGGCCGTTGTCGCCGAACAGGACGGCGCCGATTTCTGCGCAACCGAGTGGTAGGCCAAGGTGGCCAGAGCTGCAGGCGTGGATCGCATCGATCGCAAGTCCACGCGCTTCGTTAGCAGCTTGGGAGAGGATTTCAGCGCGAGTAGTGGTGGCTGTGTTCATAAGTTTGTATGTTTGAGGTGCTTTGGGCACCGAGTTCTTTCTATGGTGAAAGTTAGCACGATGGCCCGATGGGATTGAATGGAAAGGAAAAATCAGTGTTTATGGATGAATTCTTCATTGTACAGCCATACAGAATTTAAATTCGAAACTCGACTCAGGCGTTTGTGAGAGCTTACTCCACAGGCATGACACATGAAGAATTAGAACAGGGAGCAGTCCTTAATCTTGATTTTACCAAGCTGCGTAAGGTGGCAAATTGTGGCGCAGATGTGCTGCCAGCAATCGCTCAGGATGCCAAGACCGGCGAGGTGCTCATCGTGGGTTATGCAAACGAATTGGCCCTGCAGACTGCACTCGAGTGCGGCATGGCGACATTCTGGAGCACCAGCCGCAATGAATTGTGGATCAAAGGCAAAACCAGTGGGGATTATCTCAAAATTGAAGATATCCGTGTCAATTGTGAGCAAAATTCGATCCTTTATTTAGTCACACCCGCAGGGCAGGGCGCGTGTCACTCCAAAAATAAAGCGGGTGTTGCACGCTCTGGGTGCTATTATCGTAGCTTGAAGGCAGACGGTACGTTGCAATTCGTCGATCCGACTCAGGTCTAGGGCTTTCAGCGCACTATCGGTTACACAGTCGTCATCGAGAGCTGCTTGATATTTAAAAATAAGGGACGAACTGGAATATCTGGCGATGTGAAGTTTTAAAGTGGTGCTGAGGTCGTCTGTGGCTGTGCATCGCCTTGGAATGTACTTGGAAGATTGAGGGTCGGCGTGCGCATGCCGAAGGTCGGCGTGATACTGAGATCAATCAGCGGAATCAGGCAGTGATTTAAGGTCTGCGATGGCAAGTCTGTGGTTGATCTTCAAATTGGCATCATTCCTGCATGGCATCACATTATGTATGCTGCGCTTATTATTCTCCGAACACACTATAGCGAATTTACTGAATGGCTTTGTGAGCTCTCTAAGTTTTGTTGGCATTTGATGGTAAAGCCGCGTGAGTTGGGCGCGATTGCAGTTCGTTCAGAAGCGTCTTAATTTAATTTTTGTAGCGATGTCTGCGAAAAAGAAACTGCTGGTCGTGACGGACCTCGACAGTTCACTGTTAGATGATTCCTATTCTTGGGAGGAAGCGCGACCTGCGCTACACCGTCTGAAGACCTTAGGCATTCCGTTGGTACTCAATTCGAGTAAGACCCTGTCTGAAATGAAGGATTTGGCGCATCGTTTGGGCACGTTTGCACCTATGGTTGCGGAGAACGGCGGCTTGCTAGCTGTGCCGCAAGAGTCGGGCTTGCTGGACCAGCCTCAGACTTTTCATCGCTCAGGGAATGATTGGATCGAGGTCACGGGGCTCTCTCGCGACTTTATTCTGAGCCGCGCCCATGCGCTGCGTGAGGCTGAGGGTTACCTATTCGATGGCTTTGCGGATTGGTCGACTGCGATGGTCGCCGAGCATACTGGCTTGAGTTCTGCCGCGGCGAGTCGCGCTCAGTCGCGCCATGCGACTGAGCCGATTTTGTGGAAAGATACTTTAGCCCAGCGTGAGACGTTTGAACGCTCATTAGCGAAAGACGGCATCCGACTTTTGAGGGGGGGGCGCTTTCTACATTTGATGGGACCTGCTGATAAAGCTAGTGGCACTGTTGCAGTGAAGGCCCTGTATCAGCAGGCGCTGCCCGGTGTGGAATGGGTGGTGGTGGCGCTGGGCGATAGCCAAAACGATCAAGCGATGCTTGAGGTGGCAGATATTGCGGTAGTAATTCCACATGCGGATGGGCCGCATATTTCGCCGCAAGCGCCGCGTGTACTCACTGCTTCGATGCCTGCGACTGCCGGTTGGAACGAATCGATTCTAACGATCATTAGAGATGAGCTCGGAGCTTCGGCTTTGCAGTGATTCGTGCTGATTTAACTTTCTGCGACTCTTAAAACTCCTGATTTCAAACGACTAATTTTAATACACATATTATGGGCGACTTTCATCAACACGGATTAATTACAACACTGCACCAACTGAATGATCGGCCACTCGAAAAGCTGGAGGCTGATTTGATGCAGTTTCGCAAGCGTCGTCCGATGGCCTTAGTGCTGCCGTCGCTATATTCCGAGCTGCAGGGGCCTGCGCTTTCTGCCATTTTAGATGAGATTGCGGAGGTGCCGTATTTGGATCAAATCGTGGTTGGACTGGATCGTGCGAATGAGGCAGAATATCGGCACGCGTTGCAGTTTTTTAGTCGATTGCCGCAGATGCCTGAGGTCCTTTGGAATGATGGCCCGCGCTTGCGTAAGATTGATGCGTTGCTGAGTGATAAGGGGCTGGCTCCGAAGGAAATGGGCAAGGGACGCAACGTCTGGTATATGTTTGGTTACGTGCTAGCTGCTGGAAAGGCGAAGGCGGTGGCACTGCATGACTGTGATATTACGACCTACAAGCGCGATATGCTCGCTCGTCTGATTTACCCAGTGGCGAACCCAGCGTTTAGTTATAAGTTTTGTAAGGGGTTCTACGCTCGTGTTGCAAATGATTCGATGAATGGGCGTGTTTGTCGACTGTTGGTCACTCCACTGATTCGTGCGTTAAAGAAGGTTTGTGGTGCGAATGACTACCTCGATTATTTAGACAGTTTTCGCTACCCGCTTGCGGGTGAATTTTCGCTGCAGACCGATGTGATTGAGGATATTCGTATTCCATCTGATTGGGGTCTGGAGATGGGGGTACTCTCGGAGATGCACCGCAACTATGCGACGAATCAAATTTGCCAGGTTGATGTGGCGGATACCTATGATCACAAGCATCAGGATCTATCATTGGAGGATCGATCGCGCGGGCTGTCAAAAATGAGTTGTGATATTACTAAGTCGCTCTATCGGAAGATGGCGACGCAGGGACAGGTTTTTTCGCATGAGCATGTTCGCACGATTAAGGCAGCCTATTACCGAATCGCGCTGGATTTGGTGGATAGCTATTACAGCGATGCGGCAATCAATGGTTTAAAGTATGATCGTCACATCGAAGGGTCTACGGTTGAGGTATTTGCTGAAAATATTTTGCAAGCAGGTGAAGATTTTCTCGATCCGAAGAAGTCAATGGATGTGCCGTTTATGCCGAGTTGGAATCGAGTGATTGCGGCAGTTCCGGACATATTGCATCAAATCAAAGAGGCGGTTGAAGATGATCGCCATGAGTTTGGTTCGGAGGTCGTGACGAATCCATCGCTGAATCCCAAGGCGCAGCGGGTGCGTCAGCGCATGGCGCAGCACGTGACCGAGGTCTATGGCGCGGAGCGAGCCGAGGCGATTACTGAGCAGATTTTTGAAGCAGGTGGAATGTCTGAGCAATCTTCCTCCACTGCATTTGGCACCAGTAAATGGGACGAGTCAGACGTGATGTTAATCACTTATGGTAATTCGATCGTGAGTGAGGTACGTGCGCCGCTACGTGAGTTGAAGAATTTCCTGATGCGTGACCTCAAAGCCACGTTTAGTAGTGTGCATGTGCTGCCGTTTAATCCTTACAGCTCGGATGACGGCTTTTCGGTGATTGACTACAAAGCGGTCAATCCCGAACTCGGCACTTGGGAGGATCTCGCGTCGATTAGTGAAGAGTTTGATCTCATGGCAGATATGGTGATTAATCACTGCTCGCGAGAGTCTCGTTGGTTTCAGAACTTTTTGTCCGGTCGCGGCAAGGGCCGTGATTACTTTATAAATGGTCTGGATTATGAGGATCTATCCAAGGTGGTTCGTCCGCGCAGTTCGCCGTTGTTGACCAAAGTGGAAACTGTCGATGGCGAGAAGCATGTCTGGTGCACCTTTAGTGAGGACCAGGTGGACCTTGATTTTCGTAATCCGGAAGTTTTTTTAGAGATTGTCCGAATTATCCGTTATTACGTGGAGCAGGGGATTCGTTACTTTCGTTTGGATGCGATTGCCTTCCTTTGGAAGGAGTCTGGGTCGACTTGTGTGCACCTGCCTCAGACGCATGAGTTGATTAAGCTGATACGGGTCGTGATTGAAAATATCGAGCCATCTGCTGTGATTGTTACTGAGACGAACGTGCCGAATCGTGAAAATTTGAGCTATTTTGGTAACGATAATGAGGCGCATTTGATCTATAATTTCTCGCTGCCGCCGCTATTGCTTAATTCGATCTTGAGTGGCAATTGTAAGCATTTGAAAACATGGATGATGTCGATGCCGCCCGCTCGTCGTGGTCGGGCTTATTTGAACTTTATTGCTTCGCATGATGGAATCGGTCTGCGTCCGGCCGAGGGATTGCTCTCTGCTGGTGAACTTGATGGGCTGATCGAAACGCTTCGCGATTCAGGCGGTGAGATCTCTATGCGTCGCACGGCAACTGGGGACTTGACGCCGTATGAGGCAAATATTTCGCTCTACAGTGCGATGGCGCAAAGGATTGGCGGCGGCGAGGATGGCTTGCAAGTAGAGCGTTTCCTTTGTGCACATAAGATTATGTTAGCCCTCGAAGGGATGCCCGCGATTTACGTCCACAGTCTTCTGGGTACTGAAAATAATCGCGAAGGGATGGCGCAGACCGGGAGAGCGCGGACGATCAATCGCTACCAATGGCAGGCGGATGATCTTGAAGCTGCTTTGGCTGATCCGGAACGGCATCATCAAGCTGTCTTTGCGGAGATGAAGCGCTTGATTCAGGTTCGTCGTCAGCAGCCGGCATTTCATCCCAACGCGACCCAATACACCCTACACTTCTCAGATCAGGTCTTCGCTTTTTGGCGTGAGAGTTTAGATCGTGAGCAAAGTGTTTTTGCGCTGCATAATGTCTCCGCCGAGCTTCAATTGATACCAATGGTGGAGTTGAATCTGATCGCAACCGAGTCGTGGAGCGACCTTATTAGTGGTCAGCTTTACGAGGACCTCGGCGGAGAGCTTGAGCTGCCACCATATGGTTGCGTCTGGATTACGAATAAGGCGTAACTAAGAGGCGCTTATCGGTCGAGGAGTATTGGTCGTGCTCTGACTGACGAAGCCGTCCTTATCTGCAGTTGAATCTTTGAATGATCGAATTGTCGGTAATTCGCTTACCAAGGGCTGAGCACTTCGTCGGTGATCTTGCGGGCGATTTCGCGTGCGAGTTGCTCCATTGCTTGGCGCTCACTCTGTTGGTAAGAGATGATTTGATTGCCGGCGTCAGCACCAGTGTTGTCGGCGTAAGGATTGCCAATATAGGCATTTGTATCGGCTCGGATGGAGCGTTGTTGAAACAAGTAATTGCCTTTGGACTGGTCGAACAGAGAGACCTCGGCGGTGAGGCGAATGTTGAAGTCATTAGCAATGGCGGTGTCGGTACTGTTACGTGATCCACCTGAGCGGTTGTAGTCAGTGAGGTCGACGTAGAGTACTGCGTCGGCGTCGGCTTGGTTGGCCACGAGTTTGACGCGCGCATCACGAATGAAGGTTTCGCGAATTTGGGCGCTGACGATTGGTTGTGCTTGTGGAGCGAAGCTATGATTGGTCGCGGGTTTGATGTAGATCGACTTGAACGGGATCTGCGCGGACGTGCCTAGCTGATAGTTGGCGCAACCGTTAACAAGACTTAGCACGACGACCGAGAGTAGGCCGATGAGCGCACGGGCGAGGGAAAGGTGAGACGTCGTGTTCATAATGAGAATTAATGCCGATGAGCTTATTCCGCTCTCAGTACCTTACGAATGATGCTAGCTTTATTGGTCGGGCGTACGCCTGCTTCGATATCTTGTATGCGCAGCCGGGCTTCTTCGGCCGCATCGGAGTCTGGTTCGATGCTGATTGCTTCATTGTAGAACACCAGTGCCGCCGTGTTATTATTACGAAAGTAATAATAGAAATCGCCGAGGTTGAGGCGGCTGCTGGCGAGCAGATTTTCCATATTTTTCAGGTTGGCTTCGACTTCGCCCGAGTAGTTGCTGGAAGGAAACAGGATGAGGAAGTCTTCGTAGTAGCTGATCGCACGGCGAGTCGAGCCTTGGTCGTATTCATAGCCTTGCACGAGATCGGAGTAGGTCTGTGCTAGATTGTAATAAGCGTCTGGAGCCAGCATACTTTGCGGGTAGTAGTTGATGAGTCGGTCGAGTGCATCGATTGCATCTTCGGGCTCAGCAGTTTTGTCAGCAACCAGCGCAATATTCATCAAGGCGAGCGGCGCGTAGTCACTATAAGGTGCGTTCTGGACGATTTGCTCAAATTGCTTGGCGGAGGTGCCGTATTGTTTGAAGCCAGGGAAAACCCAGAGAATACGTCCGCGTGCGCCTTCCATCAGAGCAGTCGCACAATCAAATTGATCGGCAATGACGCGGTCGAAATGCTCGTAGTTGGCGTGGTCAGTGATCACTTTTTGTAGGTCATCAAAGCCTTTACCCCAGAGTTCTTTGCTCATATTAACACGAGCGCGCAGTGTGAGGGCCTCGGCGGTAGAGCTGGAGGTCGGGTATTTCTTGATGATTTTTTTGAACGTGCGTTTGGCTGCGCTCAATTTTCCCGCCTCATACTTCACTTTACCACCAGCCAGTAAGACTGCTGCAGCATCTTGATTCTCGCTGGTGGCGAGGTTGATCGAATCATTGCTGGCTGTGCCAAACCAATTGAATGGATTTAGGGAGAGGGCATTCAATGAGGGCGCCATTAAGAGCCCCAGTGCGAGGAAAAGTGGGAATGTTCGTTGCATAAAAGTTACTGCCATTTGATCAGTGTGGAAGCCCAGGTCAAGCCTGCTCCGAATGCGACCAGTAAGACCAGGTCGCCGGATTGGATGCGTCCTGCGCGATAGGCTTCGTCGAGTGCGATCGGCACCGAAGCTGCAGAGGTGTTGCCATAGCGGTCTAAGTTGTTGTGGAATTTATCCATCGGAATGGCCAAGCGTTTCGCTAAGCTCTCGATGATACGCATATTGGCTTGGTGAGGGATGACTAGGTTGAGGTTCTCTGGTCTGTAGCCCATTTGCTCGATGATGTCGGTGCTGGCTTGTCCCATCACCCGCACTGCGGATTTGAAGATTTCTTTGCCGTTCATCTTGAGGAAGTGCTGGCGGCCAGCAATCGACTCATTGGTGGCCGGCATGGCGGATCCGCCAGCTGGTTGCTGTAGTAAGCTTGGAGCCGACCCATCTGCGCCGCCGAGTGCCCCTAAAATGCCGATTTTGTCTGCCGTCTCAGTGGCGGTTAGAACCGCTGCGCCAGCGCCATCACCGAACAGCACACAAGTCGTGCGATCTTCGAAATCGAGGATGCCGCTCATTTTCTCAGCACCAATGACGAGCGCGTTTTTGAAATTGCCCGATAGCAGCATCGAGTTGGCGACACTGAGTCCGTAGACAAAGCCTGAGCAGGCAGCTTGCATATCGAAAGTAGTGACGTTCGGCAGCCCGAGTTTGCTCTGCACTAGGCATGCGGTCGAGGGAAAGGGCATGTCGGGCGTCATCGTCGCGACGATGATTAAGTCGATTTCACTACGATCGATGCCGGCGGCTTCGATCGCACGCTGGCCCGCGATACATGCCATGTCGCTGGTAGTTTCGTCGGTGGCTGCAAAGTGTCGCGCACCGATACCGCTGCGGCTGCGTATCCATTCGTCGGAGGTATCGACCAATTTCGCCATATCGTCATTCGTCACGATATTCGTAGGCGCGTAAGAGCCAGTGCCGATTATAGTGACAGACTGTGAGTGGCTAGGCATGCAAGTGAGAGATGGGACTCTGTATTTAGGGAACGGTGCTAGAAACTAAGGGGCGTTCTCTGCGTCGGAGTGAGTGGTCAATGCATTAGCTTGATTGATGTCACTGCCGATAGAGTCAATCATATCATGCATGACTACTTCTTGGGCGATGCGTAAGGCATTCGCAATGGCGACGTAATTGGAGGATCCGTGGGCTTTTAAGATGTTGCCGCGCAGGCCGAGGAGGGGAGCGCCGGCATGTTGATCTGGGCCCAGGCGCGTCTTCATATCCTTGAACGCTGACTTGGAGAGTACCGCGCCGATTTTACGTTTTACGTTGCGGACCAGTTCTTCGCGGATCGTGCTACCAATGAAGCCGAATAGGGCTTCACTTGATTTTAAAACGACGTTGCCGACAAATCCATCACATACAACGACATCGACATTACCGTCGAAGAGTTGGAAGCCTTCGATCGGCCCAGCGTAGTTGATCACGCCGTCTATTTCTTGTAGCAGTAAATGGGTCGCATTGGTTAAGGCATTACCTTTACCCTCTTCAGTACCGATGGTCAGCAGTGCGACCCGTGGGTTGGCGATATCGAGCGCGGCTTTGGCGTAGTTCGAGCCAAGCACCGCATTATGCACCAGATTCTCTGGCGTCGACTCAGGATTCGCGCCGACGTCGGTTAAGACGAATGGGTTTTGCTTGCTGGGCACGATAATGCCGAGCGCCGGGCGATCGACTCCGGCGATCTGGCGCAGGCGCAGTGTGCCGCCAGCCATTAGAGCGCCGGTATTGCCGCAGCTAATCATTGCATCGGCTTGCTGGTCTTTCAGCAGGGCAATGGCTTTCACCATCGAAGAGTCTTTTTTGCTCTTCAGCGCTTGGATCGGTTTTTCATGCATCCCAATCACTTGAGTCGAATGGACGATATTGATCCGATCTGAGTAACCCTCAAGTTTGCCGACTTTTAGCAGGCGCTCCAGCAGTCGCTGATTACCGACGAGCGTGAAGTGGCAGTCGAGCTTTAGCTCTTCGAGGGCATAAAAAAGCCCACGAATAAATTCAGTGGGTCCTTTGTCTCCCCCCATGGTGTCGACTGCAATGGTACAGTTGACTGCGCTCACGCCCATAGGAGGTTATGAAAAGTAAGATGTTACTTAGGTGCGCGAAACTTAGGCTTCGACGTCAAGCACTTGGCGACCGCGGTACATCCCATTGGCTGGATTCACGCGGTGAGGGCGAAACAATGTGCCGTCCTGTGGGTCCTTTGCCAGTTGTGGCAATTGATATGTAACTGCACCACGGCGTTTACGGCTGCGTTGCTTGGATTGTTTGCGTTTTGGCTGTCCCATGAGATTTGTTTGCTTAGATGAAAATGATTCGACCTGCGAGGTCTTCTAAAGGGCGCGGATTAAAGTGCCTAAAATCGCCCCGTCAAGTATTCAATCAGGTTAATTTCCAGAGATTATGCAAGCTCTAGAACCGCGGTGACCAGTTTATTGATGCCCGCTTCGGCCTGAAGGATGTCTTTGGCCAGCATATAGGCTGGAGTGGTGACCACGCGGTGGTGGCTATCGATCACGATTTCGTCGACCGCGCAGTTGACGTGCTGCGCGCCTTTATGCTCGAGGATTGCTGCGGTGTCAGCGTCATTGCCGATCGTCAGGCGCACCTTTTTACTGCCAAGCGCAGCCGCAGCCAGAACCGGTGCGATACAGATAAAGCCGAGGGCCTTGGACTGTTGGTGCGCGTCTTGGATCAAACTGTTGATGATCGGGTCGATGTCGTAGTCGATGCCGTCGAAGGCAAGACTGGACAAATTTTTCGCCACGCCAAAGCCGCCCACGAAAATGATGGCGTCGACTTGGTCCAGCTTGATTTGGCCGACGTGCTCGATTTCGCCACGCGAGATACGCGCCGCTTCTTCCAGCACATTGCGATCTTCGTCTTCGACCTCTTCGCCAGTCGCGTGGTTGATCACATGGCGCTGCGCGATGTCTGGCGCAGCGCAGGTGACTTTGGCTCCGGCGCGGGCGAGGGCGAGGAGTGTGAGTACCGATTCGTGGATCTCCGCGCCGTCGAAGACACCACAACCGGAGAGAATGACAGCTACTTTGGCTTGTTTAGGCATATGATCAATAGCAAGGTGTTTGAATCTATGTGTGCAGGCGAATGACTTGGTCGGTTATACTTCGATTTGTTCAACGATTTCCAAATTATAGCCATCGAGACCGACCACCTTACGAGTCGTGCTGGAGAGTAGCCGGATTTTCTTTAAGCCGAGCTCAACCAGGATTTGAGCGCCGATGCCGTAGTCGCGGAAATCCATTTTCGCCGGGCCGATCTGTTTCAACGCTGCAGTTTCGCTGCCTGCGATCACTTGTACGCCGCCTTGGGGTTGCTCTATATATAGTAGGGCGCCGTGTTTGGCCGCAGCGATTTTCTGCATGGCAGAGGTCAGCGCGTTGTGTCCGCCGAGCGTCTTCGAGCGAAAAATGTCAGTCAACAGGTTCTCACTTTGCACCCGCACTAATGTCGGCTCTGCAGTCAGCTCGCCCATCGTGAGCGCGAGATGTTGGCGATCATCCAAAATACTGCGGAAGATGTGCAGGTCGAAGGTGCCGAACTCGGATTCAAAAGGGCGCGTCAAGATATGCTCGATTAAGCGGTCGCGGGTTAGGCGATACTCGATCAAATCTGCGATCGAGACCAGCTTCAGATTGTGGGTCTTCTTATACTCAATCAGATCCGGGACCCGCGCGAGCGTGCCGTCGTTATTTAAAATTTCGCAAATCACCCCGCTCGGGTGCAGGCCCGCAAGTTGTGCTAGGTCGACCGCCGCCTCGGTGTGGCCAGCGCGCTGTAGCACCCCGCCGGGGCGCGCGCGCAGCGGGAACACGTGGCCAGGCTGCACCAGCATGTCCGGGTGCGCAGTCGGGTCGGCGAGAATCCGAATCGTCTCGGCACGGTCGTAAGCGCTAATGCCGGTGGTGATGCCCTCGGCGGCATCCACTGAGATGGCAAAGTCGGTCTGGTGCGATTCGCGATTTTCGGCAGCCATTGGACTGATGCCCAAGCGCCGCAATTGATGCCCCAGCATCGGCACGCAGATCAGGCCCCGCGCATGCAGTGCCATCTGGTTGACCGCTTGTGGTGTCACCTTTTCGGCAGCCATGATCAAGTCGCCCTCGTTTTCACGAGACTCGTCGTCGGTTACAATCACCATCTTACCCTCGGCGATATCGCGGATGGCAGATTCAATACTGTCGAAGGCTTCTGAGTGCTTCTGTGCCGTAGTCATGGTCGGCAAGTTACGATGAATCGGATTGGAGTCCAGCACGTAGCGTCAACAAAATGGAGATGGGAGAGCTGAGATGGGAGACCTGAGATGAGAGACCTGAGATGGGAGAGGAGGGAGACCTGAGGTGAGAGACTTGAGGTGGGAGAGGTGAGAGACTTGAGAATCGAGCTGAGGGATGAGTTTTTAATCTTACTCGTAATCCTACTCTTACAAGTAATCGTAATCCTACTTAATGCTGTCCCCAAGGTGTGATTCAGCGCAGATTTGCATTCGCAGTCATCGCGATTTTACATTTCTTAAAGGGTAACGATGCCTCATTTAACCACAGGAACCCCAGAGCACACTGCGCTGCAGGTGCTGGCCGAACGTATGGGCGCGGCCGAATTTGCGGCGCGCCTACAAGCGGAGCGCCAAATGCGCGCGCGTCGCGGCGTCGGGCACAGTCGAGGCTGGTTTCGCTTTGAGCATTACTGGGATTTTTATGGCGTGATTCGTAGCTGCTTAAAACTGACTGGCTTGTGGGCGCGGGCGCATCGCAATTACTTTGATATACAAGTGGTACGCAATGAGGTGGTGTTGGCGCGCCTGCCTGCCGCATTTGATGGCTTTACGATTTTGCAACTGACGGATCTGCATGCCGATCTACACCCAGATTTTTCAGCCGCGGTGCGGCGCGTGATTGCGCCTCTGCAGTACGATGTGATGGCCCTCACTGGCGACTTTCGCACCTGCACTTACAGTGATCACTCAGGCGCGACGGAGGCGACTATTGAGATGTTAAAAGCGGTCGAGGTGCCGCGCTACGCCATCCTAGGCAATCATGACTCATTGGCTAAAGTGCCCGTGCTGGAAGCGGCCGGTATACAGTTTCTGTTGAATGAGCATGCAGTGCTGCGGCGTGGTGACGCGGCGCTGTATTTGGTCGGCATCGACGATCCGAGTTTTTACAAGAGCCATAATTTCGAGCATGCGCTCGCTGGTGTGCCCGATGATGCCTGCAAGGTGTTGTTGTCGCACTCGCCAGAAACCTACCGTGCCGCGCAACAGTTCGGCTTCGATTTCCTGATGGCGGGGCACACGCATGGCGGGCAAATTTGCCTGCCGGGTGGCCGGGTGCTGGTGCACGATCGTAGTGCGCCGCGTCATGTCCTTTCGGGCGTTTGGCGCGAGGGCCCGTTGCAGGGCTACACCAGTCGCGGCACGGGCGCGTCGGGCTTGCCCGTGCGGCTCAATTGTATGCCGGAAGTGACGCTGCATGTTTTGCGTTGCGGCTAGGCAGCGGGGCTGCACTGCTGGAGGCTGTGTCTATGTCTGATTCTCATTTAACCTTGCCGATTCATGCCGTTGCGGAGCAGATCGTCACTGGTCTGGCGACTCATGGGCGGATGGTGCTGAGTGCGCCGACCGGCTCGGGCAAGTCGACGCAGGTGCCGCAGATTCTAATCGATGCGGCGCAGGTGCAGGGTGATGTGGTGGTGCTGCAGCCGCGGCGTTTAGCGGCTCGCTTGTTGGCCAAGCGCGTGGCGCAGGAGCGCGGCTGTAAGCTGGGCGAAGAGGTGGGCTACCAGATACGCTTTGAAAATGTGGTGGGGCCGAACACGCGGATCCGATTTGTGACCGAAGCGATCCTGCTGCGGCAGATTTTACAAGACCCCACGCTGAAGGGCGTCGGCGCGGTGGTGTTTGATGAATTTCATGAACGTCATTTGACCAGTGATTTAAGCATTTCTTGTGCATTGAAGTCGGTGCAAACCGTGCGGCCGGATCTAAAGATCGTGGTGATGTCGGCGACGCTGGATGTTGATTTGTTGGAGGGCTATTTGCAGCCGTGCGCACGGGTGGAAGCGTCCGGGCGCATGTATCCAGTGGAGACGCGCTATATGGGAGCGGCGCTGAATCGCGATGCGGCGCCAGTGTGGTCGCGCGCGGCGGCGGCGTTTCGCGCTGCGGTGCGTGAGGGCATCGAGGGTGATGTGCTCATCTTTATGCCGGGTGCGTTTGAGATTCGTAAAACGATCGAGGCGGTCGAGGCGCTGCCGGAAGCGCGTGCTTACGAGGTGCTGCCGCTACATGGTGAACTGTCGCCGGATGCGCAGGATCGAGCGGTGTCGTCGGGCGGGCGCTGCAAGGTGATCGTATCGACCAATGTGGCGGAAACTTCGATCACGATCGAGGGGGTGCGGGTGGTGATCGATGGCGGGCAGGCACGTATTGCGCGCTACGATGCGCGGCGTGGGGTGAATTCGATTTTGGTCGAGCCGATTAGTCGCGCCTCGGCCGAGCAACGCACGGGACGTGCGGGCCGCACCGGGCCGGGCACTTGCCTGCGGCTGTGGAGCGAGGCCGAGCATGCCGCGCGTGGCGAGCGCGATGAGGCGGAGGTGAAGCGCGTCGATTTGTCGGAGACCTTATTGCTGTTGGCGGCGGCGGGTATTTCGCAGCCCGAGACCTTTGCATGGTTTGAGTTGCCAGAGCCGAAGGCACTCGCAAGGGCACATGATTTGTTGCTGGATCTGGGGGCCTTGAATGCAGAGGGCGCGATGACTGCGATGGGCCGCAAGATGGCGGGCTTCCCGTTGCATCCACGTTATGCGCGCATGTTGCTCGAGGCGGATCGTCGCGGCGTGTTGCCGGAAGTGGCGCTGATCGCGGGCTTGAGCCAGGGGCGCTCGTTTTATCGGGTGTCGCGCGATGCGCGTGTGCGCAAGGAGCAGCTCCGGCAGGTCGAAGATCAGGCCGACGAGCGGTCGGATTTCTTTGTGCAGTTGCAGGCCTGGCATCTAGCGCGGGCGGCGAAGTTTAATGCGAACGCCTGTGGTGCGCTGGGGATTCACGGCGGCTCGGCGCGGCAGGCGGGCGATACGGCGCGGCAGTTATTGCAGCTTGCGCAGCGACAGGGCCTAGACACGCGCGAGGCAGCCTTGCCGGATGAGGCGGAGCGGATTGCTAAATGTTTGCTCGCGGGTTTTTCGGATCACTTGGCCAAGCGCAATGATACAGGCACGCGGCGCTGCCGTATGGTGCATGGGCGTTCGGGCGAGTTGCGCCGCGAGAGCGTGGTGGATGCGCCCTTATTTGTGGCCGCCGAGATTGAGGAGCGTGAAGTGCGCAGGGAAGTGACGGTGTTACTTGGTATGGCGACGGCAGTCGAGTTCGCCTGGTTGGAGGAGTTGTTTCCAGATGATTTTTCGGATGGTAATCAGACGACGTATGATCCAAGCCTGCGGCGCGTGGTGGCGCGCAGTGAGCGGCGCTTTCGCGATTTGGTGTTGTCCTCGACGGATCAGGGCGAGCCGGATCTGGATCGTGCGGCAGAGCTGCTGGCTGCGGAAGTGGTAGCGGGGAATTTAAATCTAAAGGGCTGGGATGCGGTGGTGGAAAACTGGATACTAAGGGTGAATTTCGTGGCGCGGCATTGCCCGGATGCGGAGGTGCCCGAGATTGACGAGGAGGCGCGGCAGTTGTTGGTCGAGCAGATTTGCCAAGGTGCGCTGAGCTATAAAGAGATTAAGGATCGGCCGGTGTTGGCCACGGTGCAGGAATGGATTAGCCCCGAGCAGCATTACTATATCGATACCTATGCACCGGCAGAGATGGAGCTGCCGCGGCGCCGCAACCCGGCGAGGATCCGCTACGAAGCAGATGGCCGGGCGTTTATCGCATCCAAGTTGCAGGACTTTTATGATGTGCCTGGGTCCAGTTTGATCGTGGGGAATGGCAAGGTGCAGTTACTGGTTGAGCTGCTGGCGCCGAATCAACGGCCGGCACATCTGACCGATGATCTAGACGGCTTTTGGGGCGGCGCATATCAGCACGTGCGCAAAGATCTGGCAGGCCGTTATCCGAAGCACGAGTGGCGGTAGGGCTTTGAGGTGGCAACGACGGAGCGTTGCCCTCCACTGATTTACTTGATCATCGCAAAGATCGCGATGGCTAGCGCGATGCGATACCAGGCGAAGACTGCGAGGCCGTGCTTACTAAGATACCCGACTAGCCATTTGACGGCGAGTGCGGCAGAAATGAAGGCGACGATGCAGCCGACGAGCACGGGGCCGATGTTGAGGGCTGCAAGCATTTCGGAGCCGTCGGTAAGGAATTTATAAGCTGAGGCGGCGCTGAGCGTGATCAGCCCCAGCAGAAAACTAAACTCTGCTGCGTGCGCGGGCGATAGTCCTGCGAGATAGCCGCCGACGATGGTTGCCATCGAGCGACTGGTGCCGGGCCACATGGCGAAGCATTGGCAAAAGCCAATCATCACCGACTTGCCGAGAGTCAGCTCGGTCAGGCCAGGGCCGTCTTCGGGCGGCACGGCGCCTTTGTTGCCATGGTGGCGCCAGCGCTCGACGAGCAGCATCACGAAGGCGCCGACGATGAGAGCACCGGCGACGGCAAAGGTATTGTTGCCGAGCGCGGATTCGATCAGGTCATTGAGTAACAGGCCCAGCACGGCGGCGGGGATGAAGGCGACGATCAGGTTGATCGCGAGCTTGAGGCCGTTGCGGTCTTTGCCGAGGCAGCCGAGAATCAAAGTTAGGATGGTGCGCCAGTAGAGCAGCACCACGGCGACGATCGCACCAGCCTGAATGACAATTACGTAAGCATACGCGGCGTCGCCGATCGTGTAGGGGCGTAGCTTGCCAGCGTCGTCTTCGACTAGGATCGGCGTGCCGCTCTGGTCGGTCATCGGTGCGTCGCCATCGAGGCCTAGCAGTGCGTTGGCAATAATGAGATGGCCGGTGGAGGAGACGGGCAGGTATTCGGTCAGGCCTTCGACCAGCCCGAGGATGGCGGCATCGGTGTAGCTTAAGCCTTTAGCAGTGATCGCACTGTCCTGCTGGTTGGCAGTATCGACGGTTGCGGCGTGGCCGAGCGAGCTGGCAAATAGAGCGATGGCTAGAATGAGGGGGCCAGTGAATTGCATGGTGGCAAGCTATGCGGATCTGAGTCGAATGGAAGACGGAAAGCGGGCTTCGCGTATTTTCTATTTCGGGTTAGTTCGGGTTTTTGCTTGAGATTCAACCAGTAAGCCTTTGCTTTTATAGTTCAAATGCAAGCACTCGAACCACTTACAGATATTCTACTTACCGGTGCCGATCTTGAGGCCGATCAGGCGACCGTGGTTGCGGAGCTATTAATTCGCTCCGACGTCTGCGCCACTTCGAAACGCGAGTGTTTAGTTGCCCTGGCGCGCAAAGGCGAAAGTGCCGCCGAGGTTGCGGCTTTTGCGCATGCCTTTCGTGAGCATGCGGTGGATCCAGGTGTGGAGGAATGGGCCAGTCATGCGATCGATGTGTGTGGCACGGGTGGCGATGGTTCGGGCACGTTTAATATTTCGACGGCGGTTTCGTTTATCGTGGCGGCGGCGGGCGTCCCCGTGTTTAAGCACGGCAATCGCTCAATTACTTCGAAGTGTGGCAGTGCGGATTTGATGGAAGCGCTCGGTATTCGCCTGGATGCACCACATGAGCTACTGCGTGAATCGTTGCATGCGTTGAATTTTGGCTTCTTTTTTGCACCAGCCTATCATCCGGCGTTTAAGGAGATCATGCCGGTACGGCGTGCCTTGGCGGAAGAGGGACAGCGCACAATTTTTAATTTACTGGGTCCTTTGATTAACCCTGGTCGGCCTGCGCATCAATTGCTGGGGGTGTTCTCTGAGGCTTGGGTGCAACCGTTAGCAGATGCGCTGGGAGAGCTCGGTTTATCGGCTGGTATGGTGGCGCATGGGCGGCCTCAAGCTGGCAGTGGGTTGGATGAGTTGAGCTGTGCGGGTGACAATTGCGTGGCGGGCTTCGGCGCGCTAGCGTCGATTCCAAAAACGTTCAATGCGACCGATGTCGGACTGCACGCTTGTGAGTTTTCTGATTTGAAGGGCGGCGGGGTCGAGGCGAATTTAGCGACCATGCATGCGCTACTGAGTGGCGCTGTAAACGTGGTGCCTGTTGGCTTGCGGGACAGTGTGTTGTTGAATGCCGGAGTAGCGTTGTGGATCGCGGGTGCGGCTCCAGATGCAAAGAGTGGTGTGGCGAAAGCGCGTGAGACGTTGCTGAGTGGTGCTGCCGCGCAGTGGCTGGAGCGCGTGCGTGCTTTTTATAAAAAAGCTTAAGTTTTAAGATTTTATTATGGGTAAATATTTTGGCACAGATGGGATTCGTGGTCCAGTCGGCGGAGAGTTGATTAATGCCGACTTGGCGTATCGCTTGGGCTCCGCGATGGGGCGCTATTTAAAACAGCACAAACCAGAGTTGCCTTTGAATGCAGTGATCGGTCGGGATACCCGCTTGAGTGGGCCTGAGCTGGCAGATGCATTGATACAGGGGCTCAATCAGCATGGAGTTTATGTGCATGATCTCGGGATTGTGCCGACGCCATCGATTGCGCAGTCATTGCTGGAGCAGCAAGCAGATCTGGGAATCGCTGTCACGGCTTCGCACAACCCAGCTTCGGATAATGGCATTAAGCTGTTTGACGGTCGTGGCTGTAAATTTGATCCTGTCGAGGAGGCGCGGATCGAAGCATTGATCGATGCCGAGCCGTCGCCAGTTGCTGATCTGCCGATGGCTAAATCGTACCCATTGGATGCTGCCGCTTTTTATATTAACTACGTACGTTCTTTAATGGATCAGAACTGTTTGTCGGGGTGGAAAATCGTGCTCGACTTGGCCAATGGCGCGACCAGTGAAACGACTCCAGCGGCGTTTACACGTTGGGGGGCAGAGCTGATTCTGATTGGCGATGACCCAAATGGTGAAAATATAAATCAAGGTGTGGGCAGCGAGTATCCCGAAGCGCTTGCTGCGGCGGTAATCAAACACGGCGCGAAGCTAGGGATTGCGCACGATGGTGATGGTGATCGCTTAGTTGTTTGTGATGAGACGGGGACAGTGGTGGATGGTGATATTTTGCTCGGCCTCTTTGCGGTCTATGCGTTGCGCTCGGGAGCTCTTAAAAGTGACACTCTAGTCGCCACGATTCAAAGCAATCTTGGCCTGGATCATGCGGTTCGAGCCGAAGGTGGACGAGTCGAGCGGACCGATGTCGGCGATCGTAATGTCGCGCGGGTGATGCGTGAGCTGGGCTCGAATGTTGGCGGTGAATCGTCTGGTCATATTATTTTTTCGGAATTCGCGACCACCGGAGACGGCCTAGTCGCTGCGGTCAAGTTGATCGATTTGATGTGCAAGGCTAAGAAGCCGTTGTCTGAATTGCGCCAGGAAATAAGCTTGTTCCCGCAAGCGACCTTGAATCTGGTTGTCGCAGAAAAGAAGCCATTGGCTTCGCTGAAAGCGCTCAGTGCTGCAGTCGCAGCAATTGAGAAGGACTTTGGTGAAGAGGGTCGTGTGCTGATTCGTTATTCAGGGACCGAGCCAAAGTTGCGTTTATTGGTCGAGGGTAAGGATAAAAAGCGTGTGGTTGATGGATTAAAAGACTTGGAAAAAGCCGCTTGTTGCGATTTGGATGTGATTGCTCGTTGATCGCCCCTGATTGAACGCGCATCGATATAGATATATAGATTGAATATTATGGAAGAAGTAGCTCTCAAGGATCTCGACCCCCGTCTTCAGAAGCAGATTGAAAATGCCCGTAAGGCAGTGGATAAAAATCCCTCTTACGCTGTGGATATTATGACAAACATCGTGGCACGGCATCCAGAATGCCTAGATGCCCGTAAGGTTCTTCGTCAGGGACAGCAACGTGTCACTGCCGGGAAGACCAAAGGACTGGGGGGGTTTATCTCAAAAGTGACTAGTATCCCATTTTCGTTGGGCAGTGATGCGAAGGTCAAAAAAGATCCCGCAGGGGCATTAGTTTCAGCAGAGCAGATGTTGAATGCCAATCCTTCGAATGTCGCAGCGCACAACATGATCGGTGCCGCTGCTGAAGCATTAGGATTGCTGGAGACGGCGGCCTTCGCTTATGAAGAAATCCGTAAGATTGAGCCAGGCAATGCGGGAAATATTAAAGCGCTCATGTCTGCTTATATTGATATCGGCAAAAGTGAGGAAGCGATTCGCATCGGTGATGCGGCGTATCACGAGCATCCCGCCGACGACGAAATTCAGTCGTTGATCAAGAAGGCTTCGGTCGAACAATCGATTAATAAGGGCAAATGGGAAGAAGACGAAAGCTTCCGAGATAAACTTAAGGACGAAGAAGAAGCGCAACGGCTGGAGCAAGCGGGTCGCGCAAAGACGGGTGATGCTGGCTTACGTTCATTGATTGAAGATGCCAAGGCCTCGGTTGCTGAGCAGCCAGGCAATATCAATTTCTATCGTGAGATTTTCAGCAACTATCGCAAGCTCGGTGAGTTTGACAACGCGTTGGAGTGGATCGGTAAGGCCCGCCAACTCGAGGCAGGTAGTGCGGACGTCAATCTGGAGCGCCTCGAAGGCACGCTCAAGCGTGAGAAAATGGCGCATGCGATTACAGTGAAGGAGGAGGAGCTTGAGGCAAATCCAGAGAGCGCAGAACTTAAGAGTGCGCTTGAAGGACTGCGCCACGATGAACGTGTCTTTCGTCTCGCTCAGGCTGAAGATATCGTTCAGCGCTATCCGAATGAATTTAGCTACCGCTACGAACTTGGTGAACTCTACCATGCTGAAGGCGAAACTGATAAGGCGATTAAAGAGCTTCAACTTGCACAGCGTAGTGCAAAGGTGCGTATTGATGCATTAATCCTGCTCGGTAAGGCTTATAAGGTGAAGGGCTTCTCTGATCTTGCTGCTGAGCAACTAAATTTAGCGAAATCCGAAATTTCGGGTATTACTGAGCAGAAGAAAGACGTGCTGTACGAACTCGGTTCTTGCTACGAAGAGCAAGGCGACATGGATAAAGCGATGGTTGAGTTCAAGGCACTTTACGGAGCTGATATCAGCTATCGCGACGTATCGCAGAAGATCGACGATTTCTACTCGCAGAAATAGCCGCTCGGCCAGCGGGGAATGCATTTTAGCAATGGCGTGGGTTTTGCCCGCGCCATTTTTGTGTCTCAGTCTCAGAGTGGCTGATCTCCTTTGGTCAACTGCGGTTAGTAGACCGCCGCTAATTGCGATCCGAGCCTGAGGTCAGCGTCCCTGCGAAACTGTGCTGTGGGTTGAACTGCTACGCCGATTTACGCTTCAGCAATCAGTAGGAATGCGCCAGCACCATCGTGTCCAGTTTCCCATGGCAGACTGATTGCACTGTCTTTAAGCGAGAATCGTTCACCTGCTGCGGACCCTAGGAAGGCATCGACGACTTCTTGGTTTTCGTCTGTCTCGATACTGCAAGTACTGTAGACCAGTCGTCCGCCGGGTTTGACGCACACGGAGGCGGCTGCAAGCAGTTGTTTTTGCAGGAAGGCACAGTTGCTGACGTCTCTGCCGCGCAGGCGCCATTTAACGTCGGTTCGGCGCTGAATAACACCGGTGTTGGAGCAGGGGGCATCGAGCATGACGGCGTCATATTGCACTGGTAGGCCTTGCTCTTGGAAGGCCGCAGCGTCGAGTTCGAGCAAGTCGCCTTCGAGGATGGTGCACTGCAGTGAAGCGGTCGCGAGGTGCTCGAGGTTTTCACTGAGTCGTTGAATGCGATTGCCAGGTAGGTCGAGTGCAACGATGTGGCCTTCGAGCTGCATCAGGTGGGCGAGGTCGTAAGCTTTGCCGCCTGGTGCCGCACAGAGATCGAGTACGTCTTCGCCTTTTTTTGGGGCGAGCAGGCCAGGGGCAAGTCGAGTTGATGGATCTTTGACGTATGCATTTCCTTTATTGAGGAGTGGATGCAGATCCTCTTTCCAGGAGGCAGTCGCTGAAACCTTGTAGAATTGATCCCATTGTGTGGGTTCGAGCCCCTTTGGAAGTTCACTGGGCGTGTCGTAGAGCTTGAGATAAGTCGCTGGAATGCGTTGATTCCATTCCATTAGTTTAATTGCCGTGGGTGGACCAAATTCCTTATTCCAGCGTTTGAATAACCATTTCGGGGTGCTGAAATGTGCGTCGGGTCGATTGCTCGGGTGAGTCGCATCGAGTGCCTCGGGGAGTTTGCGCAGGACTGCATTGAGTAGGCCAGACTCGGATTGTGCGGCCTGGCTTTTACTACGCTCGACAGCATGGTGCACGATTTGAGGGTGCTTTTCCGCCGGGCTAGAGAGTATTTCGAAGCCAGCCACGAGGAAAATTGCCTCGATCAGCGCGCGTGGTTTCTGCCGAATGAATGGCTGAAGCGCATGTTGGACTCGGTGTCCATGCCGCAGTGCGCCGAGAAATAGCGACTGGCAGGTCGCTCTGCGTTCGCCTGAAAAGCCCTCCGGTAAGCGCTCTAGGAGTTGATTCGCCTTAAGGTTTTCAGTGAGGTAGGCTTCGGTAAGTGTGACGGCTCCGTCCCAAGCGCTGGCGTTGGCTGTAGATAAGTTGAACTTAATACTTCTCATTGGTAAATAAACTGTGCATATTTCAACGTTTACGACTCAAAAGAACAGCATTCGCAATATATTATGAACAAAGAGGCCATAGACGCTCTCATTGAAAAAAATCCAAAACTTGTTTCTGCTCGCGCGAAACTCGAAGCCATGGCTGCAGGTAATTATTGCCTGCATCGCAGCTGGGGCTTCGGCAAAATCGTTGATTACGACGCCGTCGAGGCGAAGATTATTATCGATTTTGAAGAAGGTAAGCAAGGCCACGCCATGGCGCCCGCATTTTGTGTGGACAAGCTGGACGTGCTCAAGCCAAACGATATCTTGGTTCGTTCTCGCATCGAGGCAGATGTGATCGATGAAATGATCAAGAAGCAACCAGGCGACCTCATGTGCGAAATCATTGCCGCGGCGGACGGCCAGGCGATGACCGTGGCAGAGATCGAGCGTGTGTTGTCACGGGTGATTGGGCCGATCAAATACAAGAAGTGGTGGACTGCGACTAAGAAAGTATTGGTCAAGGATCCTCGCATCGGTGTGCCGATCAAAAAGTCTGACCCTTATATTTTCCGTGACGAGCCGGTGAAGCCAGAGCAAGAGATCCTCGAGCAGTTTCATGCCACCAAGAATTCCAAGCAGAAGATTCTCCTCGGTGAGAAGCTGTATGCATTGTCTGAAAATATTTCCGTCGTTCGCGAGGAAATGCCAAAGATCTTAGAAGAGCTCACCGACGCTATTAAGAATGCGAAGAGCCTGAGCCAAGCCAACCGCCTACATGGTGTGTGGGTGCGTAACAATTTGGCACGCGATCTTCACGAGGATGTTGAAGGCTTAGATCCGTCTTCTGCCTCGATTCTTGATGCGACCAGTGATTACTCTGAACTCGCGGCTGAGTTGCCAGCGCTTTATTTTAAGCGCTATCTCGATTTGATTCGCCGTACTTATCCTGATAAGTGGCAGCAAATGATCGAAGACTTGCTGCGCAACTCGAGCGGTAAGTTCACCAGTGAGTGTATCAATTTTCTGATGGAGCAAGAGCAACAGGAGCGCATTAGCTATTGCCTCGATCGTTGGTTGAGTGAGCAAACGATTAAAGGACCACTGCTATTGTGGGTTGTTAAAAATCGTAATTCAAAGAAGTACTATTCAATTATTCATCCGTTAGTCACGCCACGTCTTCTGGCTGCTATGTTCTACGCGATCGACTACGAATCGCTGCAGAATGCAAGCACACGTCGCATCCCGTTGGGTGATTTACTCAGTGATGATACCGATTTGATTCCTGATTTGCTTGCGGATGCAAATGTTGAGACAGCTAGCGATCTTGCGCAAACACTGTTGCTCAATCAGGGATTTGAGGAACTGACTAAGAAGTCATTGCTTGCTCGTTTCATTAAGAAGTTCCCAACAGTGCAGAGCCTGCTTGCAGGTGAGTCTACCGATTCTTCTGAGGATAATGCACTAATCGTCTCGCAAGAGAGCTTCAACACATCAAAAGCTGAATACGAAGATCTAATTGCAACGAAGATTCCTGAAAATAAGCAAGCGATCGTCACTGCACGTGAGCATGGTGACTTGAAGGAAAATTCCGAATACAAGATGGCTCGTCAGGATCAGGACATGCTCCTATCTCGTAAGAATGAGCTAGAAGTCGATCTTTCTCGTGCTCGTGTTACGGACTTTACTGAAGCTACTACCGAGAATGTCGGTATCGGTAGCATCGTTGAGTTGAAGCAAGGTTCCACTGGCAAGAAACATAAGTATGCGATTCTTGGTGCTTGGGATAGTGACCCTAAAAACGACATCCTCTCTTACAAGACGCCACTCGCTCAGCAATTACTGGGTAAAGAGCCAGGCGCGACTGTGGCGACAAAGATTGGCGGTAACGAGGAAGAGTGGACGATTCTTAAGATCACTCGCTGGCTCGATAAGAAGTAATTTCGGTTCATTTTATAGACGAAAGCGCCTTCCTCGGAAGGCGCTTTTTTTATCTATCGCAGGAATATCGTAATTTTCCGCTTCACTGATCGGCAATAAGCATGTCATAAACAGGTTACATTGATCAATTTACTCCCTCCCCCGAACCTTAATTACTGATGATACGCACATTTGGCCGCTCGGCGTTGACCGTTGTTCACGAGCTTGGAGAAATTAGTTTATTCGGCGCCGGTGCCGTGCGCGGCTTTTTCGGGCAGCGCCATCGTGTAGCGAAATTAATCGTAGCGACGCATGAGATCGGGGTGCGTTGTTTCCCGATCGTCGCGATAGTTGGTTTGTTTACTGGATTGGTGATGGGGCTACAGCTCTACTACACGTTGGTGAAATTTGGTGGCGAATCGGCGTTGGGCACGGCGGTGGCACTGTCGTTGATTCGCGAACTGGGCCCAGTGCTGACGGCTTTGATGGTGGTCGGGCAGGCGGGTTCGGCGATGGCTTCTGAACTCGGCATCCAACGTAATGATGAGCAAATCGATGCATTACAGACGATGAGCATAGATCCGCGCGGGTATTTGGTCGGTCCTCGGCTGCTGGCGGCTTTATTTTGTTTTCCCATGCTGACTGCGGTATTTGATTTGATTGGCATCTTTGGCGGCTACGTTACCGGTAGCCTGCTATTACATGTGGATAGCGGTGTCTATTGGAACCGTGTGTTTGAAAGTGTCAGTTGGGCAGATGTGCGCGGCGGTTTTATTAAGGCAGTGGTATTTGGTTTAGTGACGATGGCAATTTGCACCTATCGCGGTTTTAATACACATCGCAAAGCGTCCTTTCCAGGTGTGCGCGGCGTGAGTGAATCAGCAACACGGGCAGTCGTTTGGTCGAGCGTCATGGTGCTTGCAACCGATTATTTAATCACTTCCTTTCTTCTATAATGGACGACGCGTTCCTCAAAATCCGTGGACTAAAAAAGCATTTTGGCGAGGCTAAGGTGCTGGATGGCGTGAACCTCGATGTCGCGCGTTCTTCGGTGACGACGATTATTGGTAAGAGTGGTATCGGCAAATCGGTGTTGTTGAAATGTATCGCGAATTTACTGACACCCGATGACGGCGAGATCGAGTTGGATGGCCAATCGATCGAGCACAGTCGCCGTGGTTCGAAGGGTAGCGATGCGGTAACCTTTAGCTATATGTTTCAGAATAACGCGTTGTTTGATTCGATGACTGCGGCGGAGAACGTGGCGCTGCCATTGCTGGAAGCATCGAGCCTGAACAAGTCGGAAATTCGCGAGCGTGTCGCCGCGATGTTGGCGCATTTGGAGCTGACGGATTCGGCACAGCGCTATCCCGGCGAGTTGTCTGGGGGGATGAAAAAGAGAGTGGCTCTGGCGCGTGCGTTGATTACGAAACCTCAGGTGGTGTTATTTGATGAACCCACGACCGGCTTGGATCCCGAACGTAAGTTTAGCGTATTTGAAATGATTGCAGATTATCGCGAGCGATTTGGTTTTACCGCGTTACTGGTGAGCCATGATATCCCGGAAGTCTTTGAAATAAGTGACCGCGTAGCGTGGTTGGACGAGGGGATTATTAAGTTTTTTGGCAAGCCATCGGAGTTGGATGCGGATACAGAGTCCGCTCTTTCTGGCTTTTTGAGTAAGGCAAACTACGGGCGCAATCAGGAATCTAAAAAATAGTGGAGAATGTAAGATATGAATAATCGTAAAATAGAATTTTTGGTTGGGTGCTTTGTGCTGATTGGCTTCGGTGCTGTTCTGTATTTGGCCATTCAAGTTGGGAGTGCACGGTTCTTCGGCAGTGATAGCTACCAATTAGAGGCACGGTTCCGCAGCACTAGTGGAGTGAATGCCGGGAGTCGTGTGGAGATTGCTGGAGTACGTGTCGGCACGGTTCGATCAATCATCTTGGATGATAATTTCTATTCAATCGTGACTCTGGAACTACCGAATGACCTGACGCTGGATGATGATACGATCATCTCGGTAAAGACGGCGGGGCTGATCGGCGATCGCTATTTGAGTGTTTCACCGGGCGGATCGGGCTTGCCGCTGGAGCCCGGCGATATGGTTGTTGATACCGAATCCGCGTTGGATATCGAAAGTCTAATTAAACGTTTTGCATTCGGTGGTATTGACGGAGGAGAAGAATAACTTATGTATTGGAGCATGAATTTTCTATGTATGATCGCAGGTCTGGCTTTGTTGGCTGTACTGCCAGCTCAGGCGGATGAGTCAGCGAAGCTGGCAACTACCATGGAGGCGACCTTGGATATTATGTACCTGGATGCTTATAAGGACTATACTAGTACACAGCGGCAGGATGCGATTCGAGCAATCGTTGAGGGCAAGTATGATCTGGAGGTACTTATTCGTCGCGCGATGGCGCGTAACTGGACTTTGTTGTCAGCTGATGAGCAGATGCAGGTCCGCAATCTCATTGACCAGTTAATTGTTAAGAGTTTTGTGGAGGGCATGGTAGGCAAAGGTCGGCCAATCTTGGACTGTGGAGCTGTGATTGAGGTGTCTAGTAAACGTATCGAAGTGCCAGTCGTTATTAGCTTTCCCAGCGGTAAGACTTTCAATGTGCTGTATCGTTTTGGCTTGTTGAAGACGGGCTGGGAGATTTATGATATTGTGGCTGAAGACATCAGCATAGTATCAAATTACCGCCAGCAGTTTGATGATCACTTTCGGAAGGAAAATGGCGCACGATTAATTGAAAAATTAGAAAAACTTTTAGAACAGGAGGAATTAGATGCAAAAACGATCACATTATAAACGCTTGTTGCTGCAGTATTGTGCAATCGGGCTAATTCTATGCGTGAGCCTGAGTACTGGGCTGGCCGAGGGCGAGTATGCCTACCTCACGGAGGAGGAGCTGTACGGCGATTTTGAAGAGGAACCGACTGTGGTGCGTGATCCGTTGGAGTCTGTCAACCGACTGACGTTTAAGTTTAATGACTTCATCTACATGAATGTAGTGAAACATATCGCTAAGGGCTATCAGCAGGTGACTCCTGACCCTGTGGAGCGTGGTGCTGCGAACTTTTTTAAGAACTTAGGTTATCCGGTACGTCTGGGGGGGAACCTTTTACAGGGTCGCATGCAAGGCGCATGGCTCGAGACGGAGCGTTTTGCAGTAAATACTACCTTGGGCGTCGTCGGTGTGTTTCCTGCCGCGAATCGTTTTGACCGCCTGCAGCCACTGCAGTCTGAAGACATGGGGCAAGCCTTTGGATCCTGGGGAATCGGTGAGGGGCCTTATCTGGTGCTGCCTCTGTTGGGACCTTCAAATCTGCGGGATCTGTTTGGTTTTCTGGGAGACCGAGCTATCAATCCTTTGAAAAAGCCTTATAGCGTGATTAGCGACTCGAAAGTGCAGACTGCGTTCGGAGTCACTGAGTTTGTAACCAAGAGTCCGACTTTAATGCGTGCTTACTCGCAGATGAAGGACGGCGCGATTGATCCTTACAGCTCGATGAAAAATGGCTATTCGCAAATGCGCCGTGGAATGATTGAGGAGTAGTCGCATCGACTGCCAATCATTACTTCGTGCGCGTGCGACGGTCTTCCTCGAAGGAAAGATCATCGCAATCTGCTGTCTGGTTGGCATGTAGCTCATCGGGCAGGCAGATGTAGTAAATCGTCAACCAGCAGCTCCAGCTGAAGCGGTAGAGCAGGACTGGCAGTAATAGTGCTGCCGTGAAGGCAAACGCCAATGCGAGGTTGATGGCAATGTAACCGAAGAAGCCCAGCAGTAGGGTCGGCAACACAAAGGTAAAGACCGTGATTCCGTAATTGATACAAAGCGGCGCGAGGTAGTAGCCGTCGCTGCGTTCGAGTCGCATGCCGCACTTTGGGCAAAAGCGGTGAATGCGCAGCCGAGTTTTGAATAGCTTTGCCTGGCCGCAGTTGGGGCACTGGCAACGTAGTCCGCGGATCAATAGTTGTCGGCGAGTGACGCGCGGAGTTGGCTGAAGTTGAAGATCTTGCATGGCGTATCAGGGGCTCTAGCCCAGGAAATAGGTTTCGAAATTACTGGCGACTAGTTGTCGCAGAGATTCAAGTGGCGTTGCACGAATCTCTGCAATTGCAGTATAGCCATCAATTAGGGTGCCCGGGTGCGTGAGTACATGGCAGCTGTCGGACTCTGGGAGGTTGAAGCTCCGTACCTCTGGATGCGGCAACATGTCGGGCGCATCGGTTTCGATCAGAAGGCGTTCTGCTGGGACGGCGCAAATACGTTCAGGCGCTTTCGATTTTCCGGTTCTGAGTTGTCCAGCGTTGAACGAGAAATACGCACCAAGTTCAACCAGCTCAGGGATCAATTCGACTGAACCATTATAGGCGTGGAGGTGAAAGCCACGCTTGGGCAATGGCTCGCGGCGGAGTGTCTCCATCAGCGGACCAATCGCTTTAAGGCAGTGGATCGAGACCGGCAGATTGCGTTGGGTGGCTTGAGCGAGTTGCCAGCGAAAAGCGCCCTGTTGTCGCTCAAGATCGTAGCCTTCGCGCCATTGATCTAGGCCTACCTCGCCGATGACTCGTGCGCCGCGATCAAGCGCGTTCAGGAACTGCGCCTGCCAGTCGGCCGGTGCATCGTTCACTTTCCACGGGTGCAGGCCAATGGCGGGGATCATGCGTGGCTCTGAATTTGCGAGTTCCAGAACTGCGGGCCAATCGGCTGGAGAGGTGCCGTTGACGACGGCATACTTCAGGTCGATTTCCTTTAAGTCATCACTGATCTGCTGCCAGTGTTGTCGTAACGCTGGGGCGGCGAAATGAGCGTGCGCGTCGTAGAGTGGGGCGGCCATTGTTGATGAGACGCGTTGGAATTGGGAAAGCGACAAGAGTGTCGCATCTACGCTATTACGAGTCTGCCAGGCAGGATTGTGCGAATCGTTGGATCGACTCGACGATACGGCTCAAGCCATTGCGTCGATTTGGGGAAAGGTGCTGTGTGATACCAACTTCGCCGAGGAATTCAGCATCGGTGGTAATGATTTCTTCGGGTTTCGCATCGCTGTAAAAGTTGCACAGTAGTTCAGCGATTCCTTTAACAATTGCTGAGTCAGACTCAGAGCGAAACGAGCACAAACCATCCTTAAATGCCGGCACGACCCAGAGCTGTGACATGCAGCCTTCGATTTTGAAGCTATCAATGCGCAGGTCTTCGGTTAACCCTGCAGCCTTTTTGCCGCGATCAACAATATAGCCGAGGCGTTCGTAGGCGTCGGGAATCAAGGTGATTTCTTCGACGAGCGCGTCTTGTTTTTCTTTTAAGGTCATGATTTCTAAGAATGTTGGGTAACAGATAAGCATTTAGAAAATTGAAGCGAGCAATTTGTGGGCGACGATCGTTGCAGTTGAGAGGCAACGGGTCCCTAATGGAAGGCTTGTTTGAGCCATTGCACTCTGCGAGTATAATAAACCGCGATAGGAGTGTGGGCGACTCGCCCACATTCATGCTGTGTTGCTGCCAAGGAGGGCGAGTTGCACTCGCTCCTTTAACCACTTATCGACGATGGCCATTAAAAAAGCCCGACGGCTAACCGTCGGGCTTTGTGATAATTCGCTATCAGGGACGCTTACAGTGTGCCTGCGTAAACTGCGTTTTCGCCCAGCTCTTCTTCGATGCGAAGGAGTTGGTTGTATTTCGCGATTCGGTCAGAACGGCTCATAGAACCAGTCTTGATCTGTCCAGCGTTGGTCGCAACCGCGATATCCGCGATGGTGACGTCTTCGGTTTCACCAGAACGGTGAGAGATCACAGAGTTATAGCCGTTTGCCTTGCCGAGCTCGATTGCTTCGAGTGTTTCGGTGAGTGTGCCGATTTGGTTGACCTTAACGAGGATCGAGTTGGCTACGCCGAGATCGATACCTTTTTGCAGGAACTTAACGTTGGTGACGAAAAGATCGTCGCCGACTAGTTGCACCTTGTCGCCGATCGCGTCTGTGAGGGCCTTCCAGCCGTCCCAGTCGTTTTCGTCGCAACCATCTTCGATGGAGTCGATTGGATATTTCTCCGAGAGCTCTTGCAGGTAGGCTGCTTGCTCTGCGGAGTTGCGCTTTGCGCCGCCTTCACCTTCGAACTTGGAGTAGTCGTAGACGCCGTTTTCGAAGAATTCAGAGGCAGCACAGTCGAGTGCGAATGTGATGTCGCTGCCGACCTTGTAGCCAGCTGCTTCAACTGCTTTAGTCAATGTGTCGAGTGCATCTTCTGTACCGTCGAACTTGGGAGCGAAACCACCTTCGTCACCCACTGCAGTGCTGAGTCCACGATCGTGAAGCACCTTCTTGAGGCTGTGGAAGCACTCAGCACCCATGCGGACTGCTTCGCTGAATGTTGCTGCGCCGATAGGACGAATCATGAACTCTTGGAACGCGATAGGTGCGTCAGAGTGTGAACCACCGTTGATGACGTTCATCATTGGCACTGGCAGTACCTTTGCGTTGGGTCCACCGATGTATTTGTAAAGAGGAAGACCAAGTGCGTCTGCTGCTGCGTGTGCAACTGCAAGGGAGACACCGAGCATGGCATTAGCGCCGAGCTTGCCCTTGTTGGCTGTGCCATCGAGCTCAAGCATGATCTTGTCGATTGTCAGCTGGTCGCATGCGTCGAAACCAATCAGTTCAGGAGCGATGAGGTTGTCGACATTGTCAACAGCCTTGAGGACGCCCTTGCCCAGGTAGCGAGCTTTGTCGCCGTCGCGAAGCTCTACAGCTTCGTGTTCACCAGTGGAAGCACCGGAAGGAACGGCAGCGCGGCCGACGATACCGGACTCGAGTTCGACGTCGACTTCAACAGTAGGATTGCCACGTGAATCAATGATTTCGCGGGCGCGGATGTCTGTGATGATTGTGCTCATAATAAAGCGGTATATTTCTAGATGAGATGATTTGCTCTGCCTCCGTTTAATCAGTCTAAGCGGATAATCGAACAGCGCGATAGTTGTTGTGTACTCTATCTCGGAACTGTCAATGATTCCTCAATAAGCCTGGCGAGTTCTGTTTTGATTTGGATCTGTGATGATGTCTGTTGGCATCAAAAACGCACAGGCGTGAATGCCTGTGCGTTTGAAAAAAAACGGTTTAACGAGCGACTGATTACTGTGTTTGTTGCTGGTAATAGCTGAGGCGCTGTTGCCATTGACCCGCCAGTGGCGAGGCGTTGATTTGTGCTGCGAAGCTTTCGAATTCTGCGCTGCGACCTGCGGTGTCGGCTTCGACTGCGAGATGGTAGGCGGCTTCGGCGCGTGCGGCTTCGGCGAGGCTACTGTCAGCAGTAATGGCATTGAGCTTGGCGAGACCTTCGTCGGTGCTGCCGTTTTGGTAGAGCGAGAAAGCTTGACCGAGCTGGGCGCGCCCCGCGAGGGTCGGCTCTGCAAGTGCGGCGGCGGCCAAATTGTAGAATTCGAGGGCTTTCTCGTAGTCTTCAGCTGTGTAAGCGGCGTCAGCGGTGCTGAGTGCGGCAAATCCGCCAAGTGCTTTGCTGCTATTGGCTTTGGCGAAGTCTGCGAGCCCTTCGTTTGCGTTGGCTTCAGCATATTCGGCTTGGAGGGCTATTTCTGAGCGGTCCTTGAAGATGCGCAAGCTTTGGTAACCAGCGACAACCAGCAGCAGCACAGTGATGCAGCCAATTAGGAAGCTCTTGTTCTCCATCCAGTAGATGCTGACGCGGTCTTCGAAAGAGATCTCCACAGACTCTTCGAGATCGATGAGATGACGCTCGTCGATAACGTCGTCTTCGGGCATGAGAGGGTTTTTGTGTTTCTTTTTTGGTGGGTGATTCATAATAAAGTGAAAGTGAAAGTGAAAAAAACGGGGAACTGTAGAACTAAAAACTGTTTAACCGACTTTAGTCGCCTAGTCGAAAACGACGGTTTTGTGATGATAAACTAGAATGCGGTTGTCGAGATGAAGACGAATCGCTTGGGCAAAGACAGATTTTTCGAGGTCTTTTCCTTTGCGAACCAGATCAGGCACTGAGTTGCGGTGATTGATCCGAGTAACGTCTTGGTGAATAATTGGGCCTTCGTCAAGGTCTGCTGTGGCGTAGTGTGCTGTGGCCCCTATCAGTTTGACGCCACGAGCGTGCGCCTGGTGATACGGCTTGCCGCCAGCAAATGCAGGCAGGAAAGAGTGGTGAATGTTGATCACCGAGCAGCCTGCCTTGTTAAGGAAGTCGTCAGAGAGCACCTGCATGTAGCGCGCCATCACTACGAGGCTGGCATCGTGCGCGTGTACGATCTCGAGCTGTTTGGTCTCGGCTTCGACTTTCGTCTCTTTAGTCACGGGCACGTGGTAGAACGGGATGCCGTAAGTCTCGGCGTCGCCTTTGAGTGCGTCGTGGTTGGAGATAATACACGCGAGCTCGCCGGCCATTTCGCCAGATCGGAAACGCAAGATCGTGTCGTGGAAACAGTGATCAATCTTTGACACAAACAGGGCGACTTTCGGGCGATCCGTCGATTTCGCGACTTTGACCGTCATACCGAGATCTTTATGGGCGAATTTCTCAAAGGCTGCAGCCTCTTCGTCGATTTGTCCTGACGGTGTCCATTCCACACGCTGGAAAAAGATATTCGCCTCCAGATCTTTATGTTGATCGGCGTGATGAATATTACTGCCACGTAAAAAGATCCAACTGGACACGCGCGAAACGAGACCGGGTTGATCCGGTCCGTGCAGCAGTGCGATAATGGTTGGGGCTTTCATTTGTGGAAGTTTAATTCGTTCTCCTAATCTTGATCATAATCCTACTCTTACTCTCTCCAGTATCTGTCTCTGTTGGGATGATGAGTTCGAGTCGGATAGAGAGCAGAGGCGAAGTTAGCGTGGATTGGCTTCTTGGCTGTAAGACTGAATCGAACGAACCTCGTAGCCCTTTTCGCGGATCGATTTGATGCCTTCGACTGCTGCGGAGGCTGCCGAGATCGTCGTCATGATGCAAATGTTATGCTTCACAGCTTCGGTGCGAATCATGTTCTCGTTTTGGCGAGGGACAGTGCCTTGTGGCGTGTTGACGATCAGCGAGACCTTGTTGTTCTTGATCAAATCGATCACGTTCGGGCGACCTTCGCTGAGGCGGCAGACGTGCTTTACGTCAATGCCGTTGGCCTTGAAGAGCTTACCAGTGCCAGCGGTGGCGATGATCCCGAAGCCGAGCTCGCTGAGTCCGCGGGCGATTTTGACGGCGCTCTCTTTGTCGTAGTCTTTGACGCTGATGAAAACGTCGCCCGAGTCGGGCAATGCAGGCTTTGCCGCCATTTGTGATTTTGCAAAAGCAACACCGAGATCCTTATCCAGCCCCATGACCTCACCAGTCGAGCGCATTTCAGGGCTCAACATAACTGGAGCGCCTGGGAAGCGGTTGAATGGGAATACGGATTCTTTGACCGCCCAGTAAGGAGGAATGATTTCCTCGGTGAAGCCGAGATCCACGAGCTTTTCGCCTGCCATGATGCGGGCTGCCAGCTTTGCAAGTGGCACGCCGATCGCCTTGGAGACGAACGGTACTGTGCGCGAGGCACGTGGGTTGACTTCAATGATGTAAAGCTCGTCGTCCTTGATCGCGTATTGCACGTTCATCAGGCCGACTACCTCGAGCTCTTTCGCGAGCGCGTAGGTGGCTTGGCGAACGGTATCGAGGATCTCTGCCGAGAGCGTGTGTGGTGGCATGACCATGGTCGCATCACCGGAGTGCACGCCTGCGAATTCAACGTGTTGCAGCATGCCGCCGATCACTGTTGTTTCGCCGTCGGAAATACAGTCCACGTCGAGCTCGTAAGCATCTTCGAGGAACTTGTCGAGTAGTACTGGAGTACCAGGTGCGACGTCGAATACTTCGCGAACGATCTTCTTCATTTCGTCCATGTCATAGACGATGAACATGCCGCGTCCGCCAAGAACAAAGGAAGGGCGGAGCAGGATAGGGAAGCCAATCTCACCGGCGAGTTCGTAGGCCTCTTCTAAAGAGTTGGCGATACGGTTCTCTGGTTGCTTGAGGCCGACGCGGTCGAGGATGTCGCGAAACAGCTTACGGTCTTCCGCTGCGTCGATCATCGAAGGCGATGTGCCGATGATGTTGACGCCGTGTGCTTCGAGTTCGGTTGCGAGATTCAGTGGTGTTTGACCACCGAATTGAACGATCACGCCGTCACAGCCGGACTGGGTATAAATTTCGAGGACGTCTTCGAGAGTCAGTGGTTCGAAGAACAGCTTGTCGGATGTATCGTAGTCAGTCGAAACGGTTTCCGGGTTCGAGTTGACCATAATAGTCTCGAAACCTGCGTCGCGAAGTGCGAAGGAGGCGTGCACGCAGCAGTAGTCAAACTCGATGCCTTGGCCGATACGATTCGGACCACCGCCGAGAATCATGATCTTCTTCTTGTCGCTCTTTACAATTTCGTTTTCAGAACCGTAAGAGGAATAGTAATAAGGTGTGAACGCTTCGAACTCAGCCGCGCAAGTATCAACCAGGCGGAAGTTGGTCAGCACGCCGAGCTTTTCGCGGCGTTTGCGCACGGCTTGGCGGTTGGAGTGAACCAAGTCTGCAATCAATGCATCGCTGAAGCCGGCTTCCTTAGAAGTCTTCATGAGCTCAGCATCTAGCTTTGCGAGGCTGCTCTTGCGCAGGTCGCTTTCGATCTCAACAAGTTCGCGAAGTTGGGCGATGAACCAAGGGTCGAGGGCGCAGGTGTCGAAGATTTCTTCATCAGTCATGCCGTTGAGGAATGCATGGCGTAGCCAGAAGACGCGTTCGCACGTCGGGATCGCGATGCCTTGGCGGACTGCCTGCATATCGGTGATCTTTTCTTCGAATTTAGCTGGACCAACAAAGCCTTTGGCGCCGATTTCGAGTGAACGCAGTGCTTTTTGGAACGATTCCTTAAAGGTGCGACCAATTGCCATCGCTTCGCCGACAGACTTCATTGCAGAAGTCAAAGTGGTGTCCGCTCCAGGGAATTTTTCGAATGTGAAGCGAGGGATCTTAGTCACCACATAGTCGATGGTCGGCTCAAAGCTGGCCGGTGTCTTCTGGGTGATGTCGTTGCTAAGTTCATCGAGGCTGTAACCGACTGCGAGCTTCGCCGCGATCTTAGCGATCGGGAAGCCTGTTGCCTTGGATGCGAGAGCGGAGGAGCGCGAGACGCGTGGGTTCATCTCGATCACGACCATGCGGCCATTCGCTGGGTTGACGGAAAACTGGATGTTAGAACCTCCAGTTTCAACGCCGACTTCGCGGATACACGCGAAAGATGCGTCACGCATGAGCTGATACTCTTTGTCAGTCAGCGTCATCGCAGGAGCGACAGTGATGGAGTCGCCCGTGTGGACGCCCATTGGGTCAAAATTCTCAATCGAGCAAATAACCACGCACTGATCCTTGTGGTCACGCATGATTTCCATCTCGTATTCTTTCCAGCCGAGTAGGCACTCTTCGACCAGCACTTCGGTCGTTGGAGAGAGATCGAGACCGTTCTGCACCATCTTCTCGTATTCTTCGCGGTTGTAGGCGATGCCGCCACCAGAACCACCAAGCGTAAAGCTGGGGCGAATAATAATAGGGAAGTCGCCGATGGTCTTGTCCGCTGCTTCAATCGCTTCGGCCAGAGTGTGCACTGTTTCCGATTTGGCGACGTCGAGGCCGATCTTGATCATGGCCTGCTTAAAGATGTCACGCGCTTCGCCTTTAATGATGGCTTCTGGCTTCGCGCCGATCATTTCGACGCCATATTTTTTCAAGATGCCAGCATCATGTAGATCCATTGAGAGGTTCAGCCCTGTTTGGCCACCAAGCGTCGGTAGCAGTGCGTCGGGGCGCTCCTTGTCGATGATCTTCTCCAGCGCATCAATCGTAAGTGGCTCGATATAAGTGACATCGGCGAACTCGGGATCCGTCATGATGGTCGCTGGGTTGCTGTTGACGAGGACTACTTTGTAGCCTTCTTCGCGCAGCGCTTTACAAGCTTGAGTGCCTGAATAGTCGAATTCACAGGCTTGGCCGATGACGATCGGGCCGGAACCAATGATAAGAATTGTCTGAATGTCGGTGCGTTTTGGCATAAATTGGTCGAAAGGGTGGATTTTTTGCACTCCCATGCAAGCACGAAGAGACCTCAGATTTGCTGGAAAGTCACTTTTTTCACGTCGAATTTTGCACTTAGCCTGAACTTAAGAATATTTGTTTAACTGGCGGCCTATCTGAGTGGGTTTAATTTGGTCGGTGAGGACTACTAGGATACGGAAATTCTCATGCAAGATTTTGTTTAAATGAATCAAAAGATTCAGTTCGATGTTCCATGTTTTGAGCACATCGGTTTAATGAAACACAATGAAGCATATTTACTCCAATTTTCTTTTCTTCTTTCTCGGAGCGACCGTTGCCGTCGCAGGAGAGCAGATTCGCCCAGACCAGACCATTGCATACAAAAACCTGGAATCATCAGAGTTAAAGCTGCACGTTTTTAACCCTCCTAGTCATGCTCCTTCAGATCAAAGTCCGGTGATCGTGTTTTTCTTTGGTGGTGGTTGGACTGGTGGGACGCCTCGACAATTCTATCAACAAGCCAGAGATTTTGCCCGCCACGGCTTTGTTGCGATCTCTGCCGAATATCGTACCAAAAGGACGCATCAGACCACTCCGTTTGAATGTGTTGAAGATGGGAAATCCGCTATTCGTTGGGTTCGGCAGCATGCCAATGAATTGGGTATCGACCCCAATCGCATTATCTCTGCTGGAGGATCGGCTGGTGGGCATGTCGCTGCATGCACTGGGGTGATCGAGGAGCATGAGGCGGAAAGTGAGGATTTGAGCGTCAGTTCAATGCCGAATTTGCTGATTCTATATAATCCTGTGATCGACACGACTGAAGCAGGTTATGGATTGAACGCGGTGACAGAGGCACGCAAAACAGAGCTCTCTCCGTGTCATCATGTGCGGGCAGGCCTGCCGCCGACTTTGATTTTTCATGGCACTGCGGATTTGGAGGTTCCATTTGAAAATGTAGAACGCTTCACAGCGCTGATGACAGAGGCTGGGAATGAGTGCAGCTTGGTCGCCTTTGAAGGCAAGAGGCATGGTTTCTTTAATGGTTCATTTTTTCGACCAAAGAGCAACGATGTCGATTATGACGCTGCAATGGCGCACGGTGTTGAATTCTTAACTAATCAGGGATATTTGCCGGTTGTCAGTTCAGGTGATGGGGCGGGGCTGTAAGCTTTTTCGGAATCGTTTTTTTGAGGACACACGTGTGTCAGCACGATTTTTCGCGTCGCAATTTTGCACTTCGCCTGTTGCTGTGAATGTTAGTTCTACACCTTGATCACTTTTTATGACTCATAACAAGAAGCCAGTCGCCCTAGTCGCTATCGTTTTAATCGTGCTGATGGTCCTGCCAGTCATCGTGCTGATGGTCTCCAAAGGAGGCGACTCCGCTGCGGGGAATGGAGCGAACATTTCGATTCCTGCTAGCGACCATACTGGCGAGGCAGTAAACTATAATCTGCGTCAACTCGCGGAACGTGCCGAGAAGTTGCTGAGCGAAGACTTGGCAGCCGCACTGCGAAAGGGCGATGTGTCGCTCGATTTTATGGCGGAGCTAAGCAAGGATGCCGAAAAGGCGCGTGACGCTTTAGCGGCAGGGAAACTCGAAAAAGCCGAGCAATATTATAATAGTGTGGTGGCCGCTGCGGATGCGCAGCTCGGCGCTTTAATAGTGGCCGAGACGGCCCGTGCGCTGGACGAATCGACTTATGCGGAACTCACGCGCCTCGAATATTTGAAGACTGCCTTTGAGAATACCTATCGCGAAGCGGTGGAGACCTATAATCAGGGGCTGCGTGATTTGAATGCCGCTAATTATAAAGAGAGCGTCGACCGCTTTGAAATGACTGGCGCGATTCTAGGCGATTTGGAAGGCCGTTCGATTCAGCAAGTGGGTGGAATGTTGGAAGTGGCGAATGCCGCATTGGCGAAGTTGGACCTAGCCGCAGCTCGATCCGCATTTGAAAAAGTGCTACAAATTGAATCGGCGAATACGGCTGCATCGGATGGGTTGCTGATGGTTAGTTCATTAGAGGGAATTGCGGCTGAGGTCCATGGGCTCAAGGTGCTTCAAGATGTGGGTGAGCTTGACGAGGCGCTGGTTCAACTGGAGGCATTGCTCGCTAAGCATCCGAATAACCCATTTTTGCTCAATGAGCGTAAAGTCATCGATACGCAGATTCGGGCGCGTGAGTTTAAGGCGGCTCTGGCGCTCGCGACTAAGGCCGAAGCCGAGGGCGATTCACTCGCTGCGGTTGCAGCTTTGGAAGCGGCGATTGCGATTCGCCCCAGTCCCGAGTTGAACGAGCGGCTCATAGAGCTCAAGGTGAAGGCGAAGGCTGCGCGCTTGAAGGTATTGCTGGAAGATGGATATAATGCATTGAAAGCTGGGAGTTTTGATGGGGCGCGTCAGTTGTATCGTGAAGCCGTCGCACTGGCTCCCGAGTCGAAGGAAGCCCGCACTGGACTCGAGAAGGCTTCGAGCCTTTACCTCGCAAATATTCGCTACACGCAAAATATTACTTCGGCGGCGAAGTATTTGAGGGAAGGACGCTATCCGCTCGCTGCGAAGTTTTTTAATGATGCGATGACGAGTCGTCCTAGTAATGTGCCGCCGAGCCAGATGGAGGAAGAGTCGCGACTTCGTGTTGAGTTGGCAATTCAGAGCCAGCAGGTTGAGTTGCATGTCGTATCCGACAAAAAGACCTATGTGAGCATGATCGGGGTATTTGCTCCCGAGCGTTTTAAGGAAAAGGATCAAAAGCTGTATCCTGATGTCTATAAATTGAAGGGTAGCCGAAAGGGGTATCGCTCGATTGAAATCGAGATTAAAGTAGACACTCGAAGCTCGAAAGAAATTGAAGTGATTTGCACCGAGAAACAATGAGTCGTCGCTTGCCATTATTTACACAGAGTTGCTTAGCTTGGGCGGCCGGTCTGTTGATCTGCGTCGGTGCGACCTATGCTGCTGTAGATCCTGATCTGTTTGACGGACGCATGACGCCTCCGCCGCCAGTAGAATCGTCAAGGGCGAGTGGCAGCGAAGGCGCGAGCGGCAAAATAGAGCGGAGTGCTGGCGAAGGCGCAGGGGAGGCCTCGTCGGAGTCGCGTGATTTCAGCCAGATTGCTAGTGTGACTGCTGGCGACACAGTTGGGGGCGAGAGTTCGAAAACGGGTGCTCCGTCCGAATCGCCTGGCGGTAGTCGCGATTTCGGTGATGTCGGCCAGGTCGGCGGAGGCGAATCGGTTGACAGTGCCAGTTCTAAGTCAGGTGCGACCACACCGAGCGGCGGCAGTGGAGGCGGCACGCCGATTGACGGTGCGACTGGTGGTGGTAGTGGAGGCGGCTCGGGAGTACCACCCGAAGAGAGCGGTGGCACTGGCGGTTCAGGTGGAGGCGGCGCACCGACTGAACGCAGTTTTGAAGACTTTGGTTTTGGCTCTACCGGAGAGTCGAATAGCACCGTAGAGGTGAATCAGTCCAAGAGTGCAAGTGTACCACCGCCAAGATCGACCAGCGGTGCTGTGCCGCCTGAAGTAAACACGCCGAACTCCGGGGCAGGTGCGGGTGGTTCCACGCCAGCAACGGGAACTGGTAGTGGCGACTATGGTTCGAATTTACCTTCAGGGCTCTAAAGATGAAGCTTTCAAACGTCAGATATGTTATGAATCAATTGAGCGCTCTTGGGGGGCTGATATTGGTCTTATTGATTGGTTCTGTTGAGTGCGTTGCGCGGAGCGTGTCAGAGATTCGCGTAATCGAAGAGTCCGCGATTTCGTATACAGGATTTTTGTCGAAGGCACGGTTTGATCAACGTTTCCCTGGGCAGATCAAGTCTGGGCCAGCCGAGTTAGACAGCGGCTGGTATGTGATCTATGAGCATGAAAGTCTGAGTTATTATTTCGGGCCGATCCTGCTCGAATCTACAGGCCAGGATTATCTGGCACAGTTGACGCAGACCGTCGATGCTGCGGTGCAGCAGCGACCTTCGATTACAGATTATCGCTTAGAGTTAAGCTTCGAGCCAACTACTAGTGGTAGTCAGGAGGGTGGCAGTGAACAAAGTGATAGTGAGGGTAATGGTGGTTCACCACCGCCCCCGCCGTCCAGCTTCTGGATTCTGCTGCGGAGTATCTTTGGCGTTTGATTATAGTCTCGTGAATTAGATGTAGCCGCGGCGCTTTATTATGCCCTTGGGTGCTGCCACCGTGACGGCTTTGTCTTATTTTCGGGCTCGCTATCGAGCGATGCTTAGACAAATCAGAGCACAATGCAGGACAAGAATATTTATTTGAGTGCTCTGGAAGCGGAGCAACAGGGCGACTGGAAACGTGCGCACGAGATGGTGCAAAATATGGTAACGGCCGAGGCGGCTTGGGTGCATGCGTATCTGCATCGAGTGGAAGGCGATGAAGTTAAAGCAGAGTATTGGTATAATCGTGCGGTGCAACCAGTCTGCACCACGAGTCTGGATGCCGAGTGGAAAGCATTGTATGCCGAGTTTGAGGGGTTGGATCGTTATTAGCATTTGTGGGCCACTAAGCTCAAAAAACTGCGTTGAGAGTTTTGTGTTTTCTGTGATTTTTGTGGTTAACTCTTGCCGTGTTGTCGCTAGAGTCGGCCGCACATGACACTGAACGACCTAGGATGGAACGCTCGCTTTGAAGCGGAATTTGCAGATTGCCGAGACAAAGGCTGGGTGCCTGCGCGTCTGATTCGCGATAACAAGATCTCGTATGGTGCGGTGCTCGACGATGGCACCGAGATGGAGGTGGCGCTCGGTGGCGCGGTTTACCACGAAGCTGAGACGGATGCAGAACTACCTGCGGTGGGTGACTGGGTCGCGCTGGACATGGGTGCCGAGGGCAACGAATACGAGGCTTTGATTCGTGCGCGGCTGGAGCGGCAGACTTGTCTCTCACGTAAAGCTCCGGGCAAGGGTACCGAAGAGCAGGTGATGGCTGCCAATGTGAATGTCGTCTTTGTGGTGACCGACGCTGGGCAGGATTTTAATCTACGCCGCATGGAGCGCTATTTCACGGTGATGCTACGTAGTGGCGCACGCTCGGTAGTATTGTTGAATAAGAGTGATCTGTATCCGGATGAGATCAATCAGATGGCGAAAGAGGCCTTGGAGGCACTGAGCCCAGATGTGGAGGTGATTCTGACGTCTGCAATCGAAAGTTCGGGAGTCGCAGCGATTCGGAGCTTTCTCGAACCGGGGGTGACGATCGCGTTGATTGGCTCCAGTGGTGTGGGTAAGTCTTCGTTGATCAATCAATTGATTGGTCAGGATTGGCTGTGGACGGGCGAGGTGAATGGCGTAACAGGCAAGGGGACGCATACGACGACGGCGCGTGAACTGTTGCCGCTCAAAGCCGGTGGTATGCTGATCGATAATCCTGGGATTCGTGAAGTTCAGGTCTGGACCGATGCGAAAACGTTGAAAGCGAGCTTTGCTGATTTCGACGAGGTCGCCACTCAATGCAAATTTCACGATTGTAAACATCGCTCAGATCTAGGCTGTGCGATTCAAGCAGCAATCGAAGACGGCAACTTGAGCCGCGAGCGCTTCATCAACTATCTGAAGCTCGACTTTGAATTAGAAAAGCTGAGCCAGCGTAAGAAAAAACGCGAACTCACAGTCAGTCGTCGCACCCGTCGTGAGCTGAACTCAAAGGGCGAGAAGTATAGCCGCAAACCACCTCGCGAGGGGCGACGTTAATTGAGGATTTAATAATCCTCGTCTTCGAGCTTGCGGTAGAGGCAGATGTCGCGGTCGCCGAAGTAAGCGACAAGGATCGCGCCTTCGCCTGCAACGGCGTCGAAGAGTTTTAGCATCATTTCTTGCTCGCCTGGCCATGGGTAAACGAAGAACAAATCCACTTCTTCAATGTCAATATCCATACCGTCGTAGCGCGAATTGCCATCGACGCGATGGCCAAAGCTGTCGTCGCGCACAATGTCGTGTCCGCTGAGTGCGTCGTAGCTGATGAAGCCGTCGGGGATGTAGCTGACGGGTAAAAACTCTGCGTCGAGGCCCTGGTCGGCGAGCAGTGATTCAGCCTTTTCGACCAGCGTCTCTTCAATCTCGATGCCGTATGCTTGGTAGCCGATTTGTGCGGCGATTCCAGTGGCGACGCCGAAGCCGCTACCCCATTCGATAAAGGTTTCGCCGAGCGGCAAGCCTTGCTCAGTGACGTGGCGCAGCGCAGCGTAAACTTGCGCGGGTTCACTGGGCACGTAGCGGGGGTAGCGCTGGTTGAGCTTCTGGTCGTAGAATAGGTCGCAGCGACGGTCGGCTTCGTCAATGAATGCCTTTACTTCAGGTGGAAGGTCGCAGTCTTCGACGGTGTATGGGATTTCTTCGTAGGGCACGGGTGGGAGGGAGGGAAGAGGGCTGAGACTTGAGGAGGGAAGAGGGCTGAGGATACTTAATCGTAATCTTACTCCTAATCCTAATCGGTTTTTAGGAGCAAAGGGGGCGTTGCGCAAGCGACAGGAGCGGCGCTGCTATTCGCCTAGCAAACGCTCGATATCGCGGCGGTCTTTCTTGGTCGGGCGACCTGCGCCTTTGTGGCTGAAGACTTTGGCGTTCTCGCGTTTTTCGCGGGCTGCCTCAAACTCGGATTCGGGTGTTTGGTCTTCGAAGTAATCGGGGAGCAACGCGGCGCCGACGCGTTTCTCGGTAAGTCCGACGACGTGTAGGGTGCGGGTGAGTGCTTTGGTGCGCGCAATAATGGTGTCGCCAATCCGAATCTTTGCCGAGGGCTTGGCAATAATGCCGTTGTGCCGAATCGCGGAGCCGCGACAGGCTTCGGCAGCATCGCTACGTGTTTTATACACGCGGGTGCCCCAGAGCCATTTGTCTAAGCGGACTGATTCCATTCTTCGTAGTGAGACCTGAGGTCAGAGACTTGAGGTAAGAGGCTTGAGACCTGAGATTGTTATCGGTTATTTAGAGCCGCGGCCATTTTTTCGAGGCCTTCGAGGAGTCGGCTGCGAGAGCAACCGAAGTTGAGCCGCAGATGCTGAATGCCGTCAAAAGGAGTGCCGTCGGATAGGCCGACGCCATGGTCTTCGAAGAATGTTACCGGCTTTTCTAGCTCCAGTCGTGTGACGTCGAACCACGCGAGGTACGTCGACTCCATCGGGCGGAAGGTGATGCTTGGAATTTCCTCTTTAATGAACTTGGAGGTGAGTTCGTAGTTGCTCCGTAAATACGAGAGTAGTGCCTGACGCCAAGGCTCGCCATGATTGTAGGCGGCTTCGCAACCGGCATAGCCGAAGCAGTTGACCTCGGTAATAATGCCGCGAATTGTTTTCTGAAATTGGAGGCGCAGCTTCGAGTTCTCGATAATCGAGAATGCGCACGCGAGGCCAGGCAGGTTATAGGTCTTGCTTGGAGCCATGAGTGTGACGGTGCGTGCGGCTAGGTTTTCGCTGAGTTTCGCGGTGACGATGTGCTGTACGTGGGCATCAAAGATCAGATCGCAATGAATCTCGTCGGAAATAAGAATCAGGTCGTGTTTCTCGCAAAAGTCGCCGAGGCGGGTGAGCTCTTCTTTTGTGTAAACGCGCCCGACTGGATTGTGCGGACTGCACAGGATGAAGAGCTTGGTGTTTGGCTTGACTGCGGCTTCCATTGCATCGAAGTCGAGTGTCCAGTTGTCGTCTGCGTCGAGGCAAAGCGGGGTTTTGATAAGTTCTCTATTTGCGTAATCGGGTGCGCCAAGGAACGGCGGGTAGACGGGGGTGGCAGTCATTACGGACTCGTCGTCTGCCACGTAGGCGTGGCAGCAGAGATTGATCGCGGGCACGAGGCCGGGCAGGAAGTTGAGCCAATGGGCCTGCGCACTGTAGCCGTGTTGGCGATCCAAGTAGTCCAGGACGGCTTGAATCGGCGCTTCGTAAGGGATGGTGTAGCCGAAGATGCCGTGGTCGAGGCGCTGCTGCAGAGCTGCGATGATTTCGGGCGCGGTGGTGAAATCCATATCGGCCACCCAGAGTGGCAGGATGTCGCGACCCTTATATTTGTCCCATTTGAGGGAGCCGTAGCCAACGCGATCAGGGCAGGTGTCGAAATTGTAGGGTGTGTCTGTCATATGCGGAAGAATGATCAACTGCGGGTTGTATTGCTGCAAACTCAATTCATTAAAAACTGACGAGATAAATGGAGCCTTGAGACACTTGTTCCGCTTGTTCGGCCGAGATCCAGCGTTCGTTGTACGCAGGCCCCCACGAATCGCTGACGGCAATTTCGCCAGTCGCTTTGTTATAGCCGATGATCATGCAGGCGTGCGCGCTCGTGATATCTTTTGCGAGTTCAGTCGCACGGGCGCTTGTTTGAGTGTCTTTGCTCCAAGTCTCCCAGTCGGTGGCTAATTTCCTATCCTGAGTGCGTTGATTGGCATATTGGTTATATGCGTTTGAGGAAAACATAGTCCAAATCATTGGCAGCCCTTTATCGATATATTTCTGGATCGTGCGGATTTTGATTGGCTCGTTGAGTTGCTTCATTGTGCGACTCTGTGAAGCGATGTATCCGTCGATTGAGGCAATAATTGCGCTGAGTGAAGTGCCGCCACCTATTTTGGTCTGACCTGCCATAGCTAGGATATACATATCGGCTGGGATTTGCATATAGCGCAGGTAGCGTTCGAAGGTCGCGGGCACGCAATAGCCCTTGGGGCCTTGGTTCACCATCGGGATATTGTCGATGATGACATCGCCGTTGGGGCGCGTTATAATATTTTGTGTCGTGAGATTGCGTAGCGCGGCGTCGGAAAATTTCTGGCCACGACCTTTGTTGTCGGCAGCCGCGCTACTGGTTATTCTGAGGCTGACGTATTCGTTTTCTTGTGTGGCAAGTAGGAGGGCGTGGCCGTTCCAGTCCCAGCGTTGTATGAGCTGCTTGATGCCGCGACCGCTGCCGTATTGTTGTTTTTCGGGTTTCCCCAGCGCATCGCTGATGCGTTTTATGATGTTGTTTGTGTCGCTTTCGATGGCTGCTTGCATCGCTTTGATTTCGTCCTTGGCGGGATATTCGCTAAACTTGAAGTCGCCTTTGTTGGCAAAGACGATGCTAATTAAAGTAGCTTGATTATCTGCCCCATAAATGACTGAGGAATATGGGCGGGCTTCAAGTATACGGTAAGCCGAAGGAGGATAGTACCGGAAGCTGGATTGAGTCTCGGTCTGAGATTCGAGTGGCCATTCTAGTCGCTGAGCGACTTCATCGGGCGTATCATCCCATAGCTTATTGTCCTTTAATAGGGAGATTCCTAGCAGCTCGTTGATTTTTTGATAGCGTGACTGGTCCTGTGTGGCGAGCTCGATGATCGCTTGTTGGCTGTCTGATGATAACCGATCACGGTCAAGCCAAGTGGTACTGCCATTCTGAAGGCGTATTTGAATGCGCGTGTCTTCGATCTCTAGAACCGCAACGTCAATGGCTGTGCCTTCTTTGTTCGAGAGCGTGAGGCCGTTTAACGAGTGCAGTGCGCAGGTGAGCGCGAGAATGAGAATGGTGGCGGTACTCTGTATTACTTTCATTTACTGTATCTGGTATGATTACAGCTAATCTACAGGCGCCGCTTCTGACAAGCGGGATGTGATGTGTTTTCCTGCTTCGGCTTAGGCGGCGTCTATGAGATGTAATTGGGCGAGTAGTTCACTGAGTGTTTCACCGCTGGCTGGAATATTGCCGATCAGACTGTTGCGATGGCCGAGCGCCCAGCGCGCGGTTTGATCGACGGCGTAGATGTGGTGGTCGAGGTCGAGTAGGTGTTGCCACTCGGCGAGGCGTTGCTCGTTATATTCGGCGAGGGCCTGCTGGCGTCCGAGGTGAGTGTCGGACATGCTTAAAATTTCGACGAGGTCGACTGCTTCGCGCATGCCAACATTCATGCTAAGAATACCTGCATGTGGGGTCATGTGGGCAGAGTCGCCGGCGAGCCAGATGCGATCCTTGCCGAAGGAGTTGGCGAGGTGATGCTCGAAGTTTACCAGCTTTCTCCAGCTAAGGTCTTCGACTGAACCTTTGAACCATGGTGCATTCTCGCTAAGGAAGGCGTCCAAGTGCTGGTGGTCTAAGAGTGGGAGACTGCTGTTGTTGAATGGGTTGAATTTATGGTCTTTTTCTCGTGAGGGATTCGAGGCCACGCCCTGATCGACTTGAAAACTCCATCGGCAGTGGCCGTTGGGGAGTGGCCAGTAAACGTGTGTTTTGTTGCCTTTGATGATGAGGCGCATTTCGTTGGGTAGGTCTGCGTCAGTCTTAAACTCGAAGACTGCATAGTCTGCACTGGGGCTCACTTCAGGAAAGTCGATGCCAGCACTTCGTCGCGCCACGGATTCGTATCCGTCGGCGCCGATTATATAGTTCGCTTGGTAGTCGAGGGTCTTGTCGATTTGTGTTTCGATGTGCGCGACTGCATAGCCAGTCATGCCTTCGGAGAGTCGATCTACCGTAATGTTAAGCACATCAGCTTGCTCCTCGATAAACCGCACACGATGATTCCAGAGAGGTTTGTATGACTTCTTTTTTAAGCTATCGACTAGGATTCCCTCTAGTTCGCCTTGGCTGATGACAGTCAGGAATGGGTATTTGAGCGGCAGCCTAGTATAGTCGAGTGTGGCTTTGGGGAGATCATCTTCGTAGATGCTGACTGTTGGTAGCTGAAGTGAATTTTCGAGGATGCGTTCTGCGAGGCCAAAGGAATCGAGGAGTTCGAGTGTGTCGGGATGTAGGGCCAGCGCGTAGCTGTGGATGTTGGTGCGTTGTTCGCGGTCGAATAGCACATAGTCGATGTTGCGATCTGCTAGAGCATGGGCTGCGATCAGCCCTACTGGGCCTGCGCCGAGTACGGCGATATCGGTTTTCTTATGATTAAACATGGTGGTGTTCTGTTTGAGTGAGTGGATGCGACTGTACTTTTAAGTTATGACTTAATTGTATGCGCTTTAATTCGAGGGTCAATTGGCTGCGGATGGTATCTGTGGTCCGATGGGCGGTGTTTTGTTGGCGGTGAAATTCGATCCGATGCTTGCTCGCTTGAGGGTTGATCTTCGTGGTTTGACACTCGAGAGTGCGGCTATGTCAGATAGCGAAAATGAAGCAGAGGTGAAACCAGCATTGGAGTGGCTTAGTGAGCGCTACCCAGATAGTCCGCGTAAGCGCCTCAAGGATTGGTTCGCGAAGGGGCGCATTCAGTTGGATGGTGTGGTCATTAAAAAGCCGCATCAGCAGATCACGGATCCAGGCGATCGGCTGTCGATGGGCGGGACGCTAGCGCCAGTCTTTTTTAGGCACTTGCCAACACGTATTCACGCGCAGGCCACTTTACTCTATATTGATAGCTCGTTGGCGATTGTGAATAAGGGGGCCGGGCTGTTGTCGGTACCTGTGCCCGATAGCAATCAAGTGTCTGCGCTGACTGTGTTGGAGAAGTTTTTACAAGGCAAAGGTGCGACCGAATTAGACCAGCAGAAGGGCGTGCATCGTAAGCGCCTGATTCCTCTGCCGGTGCACCGATTGGATCAATATACCAGCGGTATTATTTGTTTCGCAATGAATCCGAAGGCACGGGAGTCGTTGGTGCGTCAGGTGCGCGATCATACCTTTCTGCGCGAGTATATGGCGATTGGTGATGGCAAACTGGATCAGAAGCGCGGCGAGTGGCGCGCCTGGTTCCGCCTTGATGAAGAGGGCATGTATCAAACTGTCTTTGACACCGAAGAAGAGGGCACCACCGAAGCGATTAGTCGCTATGAAGTGGTGGAGGAGTATTCGTGGCCGACAGCGGTGCAGGGCCAACGCCATACAGTGAGCAAACTCCGCCTTCGTCTGGAGACTGGTTTGAAGCATCAGCTGCGAATTCACGCAGCCGGTGCCGGCGTGCCGTTGCTCGGCGATCGTCACTATCACCCAGACTATAAGTCGGCGTTGGAGAACAAGGGCGGGATGCCCTATAATGTGCAACGTCAGGCGCTGCATGCTTCGAGCCTTGGCTTGGTGCATCCTGAAACGGGCAAAATGCGCCGGTTTACTTGTAAGTTTACCCGCGATCTGGCTGAGCTTGAGACGATGCTTCGCGATAAGTCGCAGGGGCAATGACCAAAGGGGCACGACACTGAGTCGGGCCATTTATTTTATATAAACAAAGAGGATTGAATGAAACCACGTGTAAAACTTGCGGAGTCGACGACTGCTGATGGCGGTGCCATGACGCTGTATGAGCATGATGGTAAGTATTGCATCAGCTATAGTGGGCAAGAGTTGATGCACTCGGGGGCGAATGCGTCGGAGATTTTATTGGGAGAAATTGGCGTCGAGCTATTGGATCGTGACGCTGAAGCGCGGATCTTGATCGGTGGGCTCGGGCTTGGCTTTACCTTACGCAGTGTATTAGAAAACACTGGGGCGAGCGCGGTGATTGAACTAGTTGAGCTGTTGCCAGAAATTGTCAGCTGGAACCGCGAGTACTTGAAGTCGCTGAATGGCGCGTTGCTGGAGGATCCTCGCGTAGAGATTCATACCACAGATGTAGTTGCTTATGTGCGAAAGGCTGAGCGTGCGCGTTACGATGTGATCTTAATGGATGTCGACAACGGCCCGGTGGCGATGGTTTCGGAGACGAATACATCGCTCTATTCGAACAGTGGCTTGCGCTGGATGCGTAGTTCATTGAAGCCTACTGGGCGTGCGGTTTTTTGGTCTGCTGGCCCAGATCTTCGATTCGAAGATCGTCTTAAACGCGCCGGATTTCGTGTGACTAAGGTACCTGCAAAGGTGCATGCAGGTTCTAAGCGAGCGGCGTATCTACTCTACGTGGCCAATTACAAGTAGGTTGCCACGGCTGTTTTGAGTCTGCCTAGCCGCTAGATTCGCAGCCGAAATCGACTGTATTGGACCATTCTGAGTTTTGAATGCACAGACATCAGCGTACAATGTGTAATTACCCTGAATTCACATGCGTGTAAGTGTCTTGTTTGTAG
>JAFMHF010000063.1:0-3283 GCA_017854655.1 Puniceicoccaceae bacterium
CGGGGATCTTCGGGGTCCGCTTGTACTTCCGAAATAATCTCCAAGCCCTTCGGCCTTGCCGAGGACTGCAGCAAAGGGGCCAAGTCTTCTGATCTTACAGGCGACTCCGGCTGCCCTCCTGCGACCTGTTGCCGGTCAAAGTCTAGATTTGGTGTGTTTGTCGACTCAGTCGCTTGAACGGGATCGTTCGTTTGAGTCGACGCTGTTTCGGTATCGTTCGACTCTGAAGACACATAGTTAGCCTGATCGACGAGGCCAGGCGAAGGATCAGCAGTCGTCGCTGCCGCTCGATTGACTCCAAGTGCGGCGTTCGCATCACTTTCGGCGGGCGTATTTTGGTCTAACAATACGCTATAGCTTATGATCGTGGCTACCACGACGAGCCCAGGAAAAAGAAGTTGCAAGGGACTATATTTCATCGGACGGGTTACGTGCTGAGGCAGTTAGATTTCGGAATTAGCTTAGCCATTACTTTAAGCTTTGAAATAATTAGATTTAAGTCGTTCCAGCGAAAGGTTCAATCGATTAAAATAAAGACTGTGGCAGCGGATACGGTCTGGCGCGCCGCATCAAGGGCGCAGCAATGGCTAGAGCGACGCAGCAGACGGCGCCCTCACCGCCCAACGCAGTTTTGCAGAGCTGGACCGAGGGTTGTCGCGCTGCTCACTGAAGGAGGCGCGGATGACGCTCTCGCTGATCGCACTGTAATGTCCATCTATCAGTCCCGCTTGGAAGGCCTTTTTGACCCGGCGATCCTCGCCACTATGGAAGGTCAGCACAGCAACGCGCCCACCGCCTCGGAGGCAGTCAGGGAGGCCGCGCAACCAGCCATCGAGAACTTTAAACTCATCGTTGACCGCAATACGGAGGGCCTGAAACACACGTCGCTGACTGAGTTTAATCCGATCTTCGTCAAAGGATTTCGGTAGCGCCTGCTCAATGGCGTGAGCGAGTGCAGCAGTGGTCTCAAATATCTGTCCAGCCAAGGCGGTGGCTAAACGTGCCGCGTTGGGCTCATCCGCATTTTCGCGCAACAGAGCGGTAAATCCTGGTTCGTTTAATTGTTCGATCCAGGCGCTGGCTGAGATGCCCTTATTCGGGTTCATTCGCATATCGAGCGGCCCTTGATGTTTAAAGCTGAACCCGCGAGCTGGATTGTCGATCTGCATCGAAGAGACGCCCAAGTCGGCGAGAATGGCATCGGCCCCCTCGTGCCAGCCGATCTTACCCAGCACTGCGCGCAGGGCGACAAAGTTGGTGCGCTCGCAGTGCAGGGATTCTGCCGGAAAGCCAGCTGAGCGTAGACGCGCCTGCGTTTTTGGCAACTCGATGGGATCTTGATCGACTGCCAGCAAGCAGCCGCCGGGCTGTACGGCTTTCAACAGTTCTGCGGCGTGACCTCCATAACCAAGCGTGCAGTCGACCGCCCGCTCACCTGGCACCACCGAGAGCGCCTGCATAATCTCGTCCAGCATGATCGGCACATGCTGCCCTGCGGGCGTTTTACCAGCCGCGAGTACATGGGCGACGGTGTCGGTGTAGCGCTCGGGATTGAGCTCCTTATATTTGTCCTCAAAGCGACGCGGGTTCTTGCCCTTGTAACGCACTCGGCGCTTGTGTGGTTCAGGATTCTGTTCGGATGCCATATGCCAAACATGCGGGACGAACTGCGTGCAGCAAGCGCAATGGCGATAGGAGTCGCTGGTCTAATCCGAGGGCATCGGTCACACTTAAAGTTGCTATTTATAGCATGGCAGCAAACTGTCCTGAGCAATACGTGGTGGCGCAATGCCAGCAAAGCGCGGGCTGCACTGGTTGAAACCGACTCACTTTAACACTAATTCTTTACAGCATGTAAGTTCGATAGCTCGCTGCACGTTTATACAATTATGATTTTGCGCATTATTTTAGGTGACCAACTCAGTCACCACATTTCGAGCCTGTCGGATATCGATGCGGCGGGCGATGTGGTGCTGCTATGCGAAGTACGCAACGAGGCGACGCGGGTCCGGCACCACAAAAAAAAGATCGCCTTCATTTTTTCTGCCATGCGGCATTTCGCAGCGGAACTAGACGCAGCTGGCTACCGCACCCGATACATTCAGTATGATGCTCCCGACAATGCGGGCAGTTTGACTGGGGAGCTGGAGCGAGCGATTGAAGCGCTCAATCCAGAGCAAGTCGTCGTTACCGAGCCGAGCGAATATGCCGTGCTCAAAGAGATCGAAAACTGGAAAACACACTTCCCTATTCCGCTGGAAATTCGTGATGACAATCGCTTTCTTTGCACCAAGGATACGTTCGCAACATGGGCCGAGGGTCGCAAGCAATTGCGCATGGAATTTTTCTACCGCGAGATGCGCCGCACCTATGGGATCCTAATGGAGGACGACCAACCGGTCGGCGGGCAGTGGAACTATGACGCCGAGAACCGCAAGCCAGCGAAGAGTGGGCTGGACATCCCAGCGACCTATCTTAGCGAGCCAGACAGCATCACTCAAGAAGTGCTCGAATTAGTCGATCGCGAGTTTAGTGAGCATTTTGGTGACTTGGAGCCGTTTCATTTTGCTGTGACTGCAGCCCAAGCTCAGCAAGCACTCGAACAATTTATCCGCGAGCGACTGTGCCACTTTGGCGACTACCAAGATGCGATGCTGCAAGGCGAGCCTTGGATGTATCACTCGCATCTCAGCTTCTACATCAATTGCGGGCTACTCAGCCCGCTCGAATGTATCCAAAAGGTGGAGCAAGCTTATCGCGACGGACTGGCGCCACTGAATGCCGTCGAGGGCTTCATCCGTCAGATACTTGGCTGGCGCGAATATGTGCGCGGGATCTACTGGCTAAAGATGCCAGATTACGTATCGGAAAATTTCCTCGAGGCAGAGCGGCCGCTGCCAGATTTGTACTGGAGCGCCACCACTAAGATGAACTGCCTGCGTCAATGTGTGGTCGAAACCAAAGCAAATGCGCATGCGCACCATATTCAGCGTTTAATGGTGCTCGGCAATTTCGCGCTGTTGGCTGGTCTCAACCCCAAAGAGGTCAACCAATGGTTCTGGATCGTGTATGCGGATGCGTACGAATGGGTAGAGCTACCCAATGTGAGTGGCATGGTGCTGTTCGCCGACGGTGGCGTGCTCGCATCGAAGCCCTACGCAGCTAGTGGAGCCTACATCAACCGCATGTCAGACTATTGCAAAGGCTGTTCCTACAAGGTTTCGAAAAAGAACGGGCCGGACGCCTGCCCGTTTAATTATCTCTATTGGGATTTTTTAATTCG
>JAFMHF010000063.1:3525-11059 GCA_017854655.1 Puniceicoccaceae bacterium
AGTGCCGCTGTATATTTTGGAGCCCGAACTCTGGCAACAACCTGACCTCAGTCATCGCCACTATTGCTTTCTCAACGAAAGCCTTGCCGAACTCGATGCACAACTGATTGAGCACTACGGCATCCCACTGGTCGTTCGCTGTGGCAACGCCAGCGATATTTTGCAGGCCCTGCACGACGAACACTCGATCGAAGCACTCTGGTCGCATCAGGAAACATGGAACGACTGGACTTATCGTAGAGATCGGAGCGTTCAGCGCTGGGCACGCCAACAGAACATCCCATGGCATCAACCGCGGCAATTTGCAGTGGTTCGTGGGCGGCACAATCGCGATGGCTGGAGTCGCCAATGGCAAGCGCTGATGAGCCAAGTCTGCCTCGACGCGCCACAGGCATTACAGTCAGTCGCTACGACTTCAGAATCGATGCCTGCGGCCAGCGACTTGAACCTACACCCGACGCGCCTGCAAGCCACCCAGCCGGGTGGCCGCAGTCATGCACTGGCGCTACTCAAAAGTTTCCTGCACACGCGCGGCGAATATTACAGCACCGAGATGTCTTCGCCCGTGACCGCCTTTGACAGTTGTTCGCGACTCTCCGCCCACATCGCCTTCGGCACCCTTTCTCTGCGCGAAATTGTTGCTGCCTGCCAACAACGTAACCTGGCAGTCAAAGCACAAGCACGGGGACAAAAAGGGAAATGGCCTGCGGCACTTCGATCCTTCAATAGCCGGCTACACTGGCACTGTCACTTCATCCAAAAAATCGAAGACGCGCCACGCATCGAATTCGAAAACTTCCACACTGCGTATGATTCGCTGCGCGAAAAGACGCCCGACAGCGACCGTTTCGAAGCATGGCAAAACGGACGCACCGGCTACCCGATGATCGATGCCTGCATGCGGGCGCTGAGTGCTACCGGGTGGATTAATTTCCGCATGCGTGCGATGCTGATGAGCTTCGCCAGTTACCACCTCTGGCTCGATTGGAAAGCCCCCGCGCTGCACCTCGCACGGCTATTCACCGACTACGAGCCCGGCATTCACTACAGTCAGTGTCAAATGCAGTCGGGCACTACCGGCATTAATACCATCCGCGCCTATAACCCGATCAAACAGAGTATGGATCATGATCCCGAAGGGCAGTTCATCCGTCAATGGATCCCAGAACTCGCCGATTATTCGGCTCAAAGCATTCATCAGCCATGGGTACTGCCGCATAAACTAAATGGCTACCCACTGCCGATCGTCGATGAAAAGCTTGCGCGTAAACAAGCCATGCAGCGAATTTACGCACTTCGGCGCGGCGACGGTTTTTTCAATGAGGCACAAGCCATCGTCAAGCAACACGGCAGTCGCAAAACAGTACGAGGCCATTCGAAAGCTGCAAAATCTGCCAGCGCTCAAACAGAACTCGATTTCAACGATTAAGCATCTCGCTCAATGCTAGGCTAGCAATGCTGCTGCATCGAAACTGACCGCGTTCGATGGATTTCTATTCAGCCGCAATCCAAGCGACCCGCAGAGAAAAGGGCCCAGCTTGTTTATCTGCGAGCATCAGCGCCATGCGGCGAATGTCTTTAGCATTAAAGGTATAACCCGAGAGCTGCCGGCCTCGCCAACTTTGCTCTAGTTCGCGAAAAGTCACAAACACCTCGATCCACTCACCTGCGGTAGTTTGGAAATCCCCCGCAAAATTAACCGCCCACCCCTCACGAAAGAGTGCGTCACTGTGGAAGCGCAGCTGATAAGTCCGGCCATCACCCAGCACTCTCAGACGAACACCTTCTGCATCCGAAAGATCGAAATTGCCACGGGTGTACACTGAAGAAAAGCCACCATTGTTCTCCAGCGAAAGAGTGCCACTAAAGCGCATCCCATCGTCACCGATCGTCGCACTGCCAGCAGAGCGGCCGCCCATAACGCCATCGTTGCTGCTCAGCCAGGGCTCGTCAGCGTGTTCACCAGTAAATTCAAAAAGTGTGTTCATCTCTGCTGTCATCTGTGGTTTTGCCAAGAGCGATGCCGCACACACACAGCTGGCGATCATACTGACGATTAATACCGAGGTCCTTTTCATTCCTGCAAAAATTGCCCAACTGTATCACATACGCAAGAGTCTGGGTCGAAAAACCTGCCATCCAGTGCTGCAAAAAAGCACACGATGAAGCATGCATTGTTTTTTTGTAGGGTAAATCGCGGCTGTACGATAGATTGACATGCACATTCAGAAAAAAAATCTACAAGTCACGCAGCAGGCCAATGGCGATAGCCTTCAACTGACCTACGAACTAGGCACGGGGCGCAAGACCCACATTATCCCTAACCAGCAGCAAAACACAGAACCAGAGCCGCACGCAGCGGGCTCCTACCATGATCCGGAGCAACACGCCATCTATATGCAGCGAGTCGAAGCGATGCTCAGAACGACATCCTCAGGTATGCGCCCCAGCAATGACACCAACGCCTCCAGCTGATAAGCAAAGGACTTTGAGCATCGATTCGGCATCGACCCAACAGTCGATTACCAGCACACCGCCGAATCTCACTCAGAGCAGTTACTGTATTTGACTAAAACCTAGAGATCCGCCACATTTCGCTAATGGACACTATTCAACATCTATTACAACTGATCGCTGGCCTCGGAATTCTTAATGTCTGGCTCCTTCGTTACAATCAAGGCACCGCCTACCGCGGCGGAACAGCAGCGGACATGAAGGCCGAATTTGCCAATTATGGCCTGCCGAATTGGAGCGTTTACTTGATCGGCAGCTTGAAAATCACCGCTGCGCTTGCCCTGATTATAGGTGTATATTTTGAATCGCTGATTGTCCCGTTTGCGAGTCTGCTCGGGCTGCTCATGGTGGGCGCGCTATTAATGCATCTTAAAGTGAAGGATCCGTTCAAAAAATCGATTCCTGCGCTGGTGATGCTAGCCTTGTGCACCGGCATCATCGCACTAGCTGCTTAACGGTAGCGACTGAGGAATTCCAACGCCAGTCCTGCGTTGATCCACATATAGATAAACGAGGGTAAGCATTGCCCAATCGTATCTCGAATCCGTATACGTACGCAGAAGCCAAGCAGCATCTGGACGCTAAGACCAATCGAAGCAATCAACCCGATGGTGGGACTCACTAGCAAGCCAATTAAGAGGCCAGTCGCACCAAGGAGTTGCAAACATCCAGTGAGCAATCGAAACGGCGCTAAGCCATAGCGCTGAAACTCGACAACCATGTGGGCTGAGAAGACACAACTAGCTCCATAGCAGAAGAACGAGACAATCGACAGTAAACAAAAGGACGTGAACATAAAGTAATGATGAACTAGTATACTCTATTTGCTATGAATTGGAATAGAATAGTTCGTTGGCAGCAACATTCGACAAATATCGTGCGATTGTAGCGCACCTTACAATGCGAACCCATCAGAATAATCGGCGACTGATTGGACCCAAACACTTCAAGCAGGGCGAAGGGAACAGCCGCCGAACTAGAGCGATTTGCAGATCACTTACTCAGCGACTCGGCTTAGATCGCTCGCCAGTCTATTGGGAACCAGTGCCTTCGAGACTCGAAAGATAACACCATAAATCAAAGGCGCACAGATTAGCCAACCCACGATCGCATGAGCGAAGGTCCACGCAAATTCGACAGTCGTGGTAGCGACGTCACTAAAGAAACGCGCACTAAAGTCAGCAAGACTGAGGCGAAAAGGTTTCGCTTGAAACAGCCACTCACCTAAGCGTAGAAAGGGAAAAATGAGGGCAATTTTAACCGGAGCAATGATCCAGTTACAAACCTGTACCACTGGCTGATTCAGTCGAAAATACGCCGCGCTAAAAGTATTCATTAAAGTCGAAAATCCCATGATCGGAAAAAGTCCGATCACCAACGATGCTGCAATCGCATGACAACAGGCCTGTTGCCCTAGCCCTTGCTTCAGCTGTCCGACCACGACTAAATTTAACTTTTTAAACACACATCTTAATCGTCATCTGTGAGAAAAACTTACTAAGATGAGACAAGAAGAGCGCATGCAGAGGTAAGCACTTGAGTGCTCGCCTAAGGTCGCCGCGAAACAGGATGGACAAGCCAGAATAAGGCGTGCAGCTTCGCGCCACTCAGAAATGCGCACAGCATGTCGTTTGTCGGTAAAATCAAACAGGGAAGAATCAATGGATTGGGATACATGTAATCATAAGAAACTAAATCAGCGGCTATCAGAGGCTAAGCGCTGGAATGCGGGCGACCCGCAACCAAATGCAAGCAAGGTAAAGAGAGGCAAAAAGGTGCAGCCCACCAAGCGCAAAAAAAAGGGTACCGGCGGTTAAAATAAGCGAGCTCGAGGCTAGCTATCTCCGACAAACACATCATCTGCCGTCCAGTGTTGTCGATCGTAGCCGGCTGAGCGCACTTGCATGTGTTGCCCCGACACTGCGTGGAAGAAAAATGGGGTGCCCCACTGATCGACGAGCTGATTGCCGCGCAGTGCAGCGCAGCGAGGATCGATAAAGACGATTCGTTTGGGGTTTTTGCCGAGCAATTGCTGTGTAATTTCGGCATTTTCGCTGCCGACTGGATTTTCTTTATACGCATAGCGATAATCTGCGAAGAGCTGTTCGACGGCATAGATCGATTGCAAAGGATCTGCGTTTTGATTGATCTGCATACTGGTATCAAATGCGATCAAGTATTCAACTCGTCCATCGGGTAGCCGATTGACTCGGGGATCATTCGGTTCGGGTACCTCCACCACCCGCGTCAGTTTGGGAGGAGCCAAGCGCTGGTCGATCTCCTCGTTCTGGCTAGCGACCTGGTCGCTTAATTGCTCAGTATCCTGGGCTGCATCTGGTTTCAGCAACCAGTAGATACACAGGCCCAACACAATCAAGCTGCCCGCAAGTGTAAGGTTTCTGAGCTGCATTTTAAATAAAGCCAAGGTTCGCACCCGCGGCAGGGTCAAAGGGACTGTCAAATCGGTAAAGATTCGGAAAGATCGCTTCCATCTCGCTGCTGCCTTCGGGCACGCCGAACCAATTCGCTACCTTCGCCGCAAGTTGGTCGACCGCAGTGGTTGGAATCCAACGACCACGAGAACCACTCGGCACATCATCGGCGGTGCCAACACCAAGTGTCGGAAAACTCCCATAAAAGTCACCTCCATTGACGGCGCCGCCAAATGCAAAGGTATGCGTGCCCCAAGCGTGATCGGTGCCAGCCGAGGATGTCGCAGTGCCATTGGGCGTCCACGTGCGATTGAAGTCGGAAGCTTGGAAGGTCGTCACTTTATCATATTCGAAATTGGCGTCTTTGATCGCCAATTCTTTCATGCCTGCGTTAAAGGCACCGACCGCTTGATCCAACTGTGTAAGCAACGAATTCAAGCGACCATTTAAACTCGAATGCGTATCAAAGCCACCCAGATCGACGAAGAAGATCTGGCGTTTATTACCGAGACACTCACGACCTGCAATCAACCTAGCCACGGCTTTTAGCTCCGTCGCTAAATCACTGTTCGCTCCTTTATCGGCCCAGATTGCATCAAAATTAATCCCTAACGAGGCCTCCACTGCAATCGCTTCGCTAATCACCGATTCATTCTCTCTGGCACTTCGGATCACCTGACTGTAACCTTCCTCAATTATGTGCGCATGACTATACTGCATAATCTTCTCTAAAGCTTTGAGTCGATTACCCTGAGAAGAGTTTGAATAGGCTCCTGAGCCATCTAGCGCATTGGCATAGTTGGTGCCAAAGCCAGCCAAACTGATCGCTCCCGTCGAGGTAACCGAGTATTGGCTATTGTAACCGCCGTTCATAAATTGATTGGTGCCAGCCGCCGTAATCAGCATCGAAGTCGGATTAAGCTGATTCCAAGTATCGTGATAAAGATCTGCTACCCGTGCGCCCCAACCTGACTCGTAGGGTTTATCTGAAATCGACGACATCCACTGCGTCACTTGATCTGAATGCGAGAAAAGCTGTTTAGGCAGACTACTGGTACTATAGCTCGACTGTGTGGTGGGTTCGGCCAGCGTGCCCACATTGGTGATAAAGGCAGCTTCCCCGCCTCCATACATTTCAGCCAAATTAGGCAAGTTAGGATGCAGCCCCATCGGCGCCATTCCGGGCACCGAAATCGGTATAGTGTCATCGGCGCCAGCGGGATTGTAGGTCGCATTCACCACTCCATTGGGCACTGCAACCGCACCGCGATCAGCCGCATATACCTCAGCCAGCGGGTTCACTCCAACGGGGATTAAGATATTATTGGTATCACATCCTCCGCGCAGAAAAATACAGACCAACGCCTTGTAGTCGGTGCCAATTGAACCGGCCCCTAACACACTCGCGGCTGCTGAATTGACGAGCGAGAGCTGGGCAATCGTATTCACCAGTGGCCCGATAGTCATCGCACCGCACGTGCCGGCTTTTAAAAATTCGCGGCGGGTGAGATATTTTTTAGGCTTGGACATGACGATTACTTTTTAACTTGGAATTCAGGGGAGGTGGACAGGAGGTATAGCGCGTCAGAAAGTTTTAGTTTACGATCATTGGCATCATTCGAGCCGTCGTAAGGATCACCATAAGAAGCCGTGAGCGTATCAATAATCCATTCACGGGGATTTTTACTAACATCACCCACTCCATTATCAGCAGAATTATAGGGGTAACGAAGCTTAAACAGGCCATTCGTTAATCGATGATCCAATGCATCCACCAGCGCTTCATCGGCGAGCGACTCAGCGCTTCGGTCGCTTGCTGAGTAACGACTTTCAGAGGCGACTCCTCTAGCAGCTGACACAAGTGTCATGACATGCATTGCATCGCTGGATAGATCTTCTCGCATCATTACACCGGCCTTGGTCCAAACGTGGGTGTTCACCAAACTTTTCAGTTGAGCAATAATTTCGCCATCTCCAGACAAGGTTTGATACATAAAATGAAACTCATCATCAGCACCCCAGATATCCGCACCCGAAGCTTGGATCGCGTACTCCCCGCCACCATTGTCGACCACTGACCCTGCTGCCGCGACTGCGCCGATATCTTGACTAAGCCAGACATTGTTGGTGCCGCTCAAACTGATCTCGTCAAAGACCGCCGTCGTTAAAACGCCATCATTATGGCTGGTCACAGCCAGGCCGACATAAACCTGTTGGGCCAGAGGCAGTACCCAAGACTCTAGAAAGCTCCACGTCTCACCATCGGCCGACTCACTACTGGTGAAGACATCTCCAACGCGGCTCAAGCGCACCCAATGAGGTGCGGCGGTCGTTGCAGAGCCGATAGTAATCGCGGTCAGGCCTGGCAATGGCTCCGTATTAGGATAGAGCTGTCCGGCTAAGCCCTCCAGATTCAGTCGGAGATGGTCATTGGTCGCGGCTCCCGAAGCACCGCCAAAGGCGGTAATTTGATTGGCATCTGTGTTGCCAAGCTCATCCCCCACATGCCCAGATCCATCGCTGACAATATCTTGGAAAAAGTTAATATTTCGAATCACATCCGCCTCGTTCACCAGCTGCATTTCGGG
>JAFMHF010000063.1:11408-13390 GCA_017854655.1 Puniceicoccaceae bacterium
CTTAGATCGAGGTTTCTCGCGACTGGATCCAGTAGGATGGCTTTTAGCGTCAAGCCCAAGTGTCCTTCTGACTCCTTAAATACGGTCGCAACGCGGTGCAGATAGGCGGTCGATGGGTTTGAGGTCGTAAAGCGCTGTATCAAGCGCAGCGAAATAAACGCAGGGGTGCTGACATGGCTATGCACCATATCAAAGTCCGGTTGACCATCACCCGGCTTACCCGCAAGCCAGTCGATGGCATCTTCAACATCAGCTATCGCTTGCTGCTTCAAGTCGCTGATATCGCTATTATCGATGGTCACACCAGCAACCGTTTTGCTGCCCAAGCTGTGATACGCTTCAAACATTTTCATCGGATAGAAGGTATGATCACAGGTCTGCCCGGCTTGCAGCCCTTGATTGAAATTATTTTCTTCCTTAGCCAAAAAAGCTGCCGAGCCGGGCGCATCACCGCCCCAATCGCCATCATCATGAGCAATACCTTGACCGGTTAAAATCCTCGCAAGATCTTTAATATCATCATTGGTGTAGGTTTGCCGCGGCAGACCTGCAGAGGTCAGTTTCAGGGTGCCATCTGCCCACAGGTCAAACAGACCGATTGAAAATAGCTGCATGTTCTCACGCGCGAGATTTTCATCTGGGTAACTATCAAACAGCCCATCGCCATCAAAATCGATCGCCTTCTGGTTTTTCAGACTCGACAGCCAGATGCCCATGATCGGACTCCAATTCGCAAAACCTAAGACATCTCTGTAATAGTCAAAGGCATGATGATTGAGCATGTCCTGATAGTTGAGCATCCCATAGCGATTATTAAAAATCAAATTCTCTTCGTTACTCGTGACTACAATTTGCTGTAAGGCATAACCCATCTTTTGGCGCAACTGATCCCCGCCAGCGAGCATCGTCTGCCAATGGGTCATCGTATAATGTGGCAGCCGAGTGAAGCGGCGATCCACTCCAAGGCCATTCTCAGAAGCGAGCTGCAGTTCGTTGAAAGTTGCAGGATAGATGTCGTTCAAATACCACAGTGCGGGATCGGCATTTGACCGATCAATCGAGGGCCAAGTCGTTGGGGCTTGCGGGGTCTCAGTTTGTTGCCCTCTTATGAGTACATTAGTTATAGAGTATCCAGGATTACGTGTTTCATCAAACACACCTGAAAGCCAAAATAATTGAAAATGCGTCGCCATTAAATAATCGAGTAAATAAGTCTGCGTGGTCTCGCTCTTGTTCATTTGTGCATCTAGCCAGTTTTCATACGCGGTATCGCGATGGTAGTCCGGATCTAAACTGCGCGCTGTCTCGATTTGAGTCACCATTGCATCGACCATGTCTTCCGTCGCACCGAAGGTTGCTTGGTTCAAGAAACGGCGCACCTCGGCTTCTAGCAGGTAACCACTCAGCGCAGGGTATGCCTCGCTGCCGGCTAAAGGCGCAGCTTCTGCAGGATCAGGTGGATCGATCGAGCCAGCGGATAAGCCTAAAAATGCCCATATTTCTCCAGCGGGGTTATCCGCGGTGTGCACATTAAAATACAGCGGCGTCTCGCCACTCTGCCCAAAGAGTGAATCAATAATAACCTGCTTCGACGCTGCGGTGCCACTATTGCTGGATACCACTAACGATGCCTGGGTTAAATCCCAGGGATAACCCTCACCTCGACTTGTTCCCTCGGGCACGGATTGATCCGAGAGTATCACAGCCGGATAATACTCGAGTCGCCCATGCAGTGGACTCGAAGCAGGATCTCCCACTATTTCAGTAATGCCATAGACCACGCTCCCGGGCTGATTGCCAGCGCTAGCCTTATGCACATGAGAATTAGTCTGCAGCGAAGTGAGGCCGGAAAATTCACTCCAGATTCGCATCTCTGTGCGTGGCCCATTAATTGTAGCAATCACACTGCCCGATGCAGTGGTCGCAGTTGTCGCATTGCCATCCTGACTAAAAGCACCGACAAAAATTGTCACATTATCCGG
>JAFMHF010000132.1 GCA_017854655.1 Puniceicoccaceae bacterium
CTGTGCTGCTTAAATAATTTGAAATGGATCGTTGCTCAAATCTTGGTTAGTTAATACTAGCAATATAGATGGAATTAAAATCTATGAGAAATAAAGTTTACTCTGTGTTGATTGCGCTTTGGGCAGCCTGTGCGGTCCCGCAGTCTGTTGCGGGGGATACTTTGCCGGCCGAGCATACCTTTGGTGCGATTGCCGACTGTCAGTATTGTGATGGCAACAGCAGAGGGGATCGAATGTATGCATTATCCAAACAAAAACTCGCGGACTGTGTGACTGAGTTCAACACCATGCCGCTCGATTTTGTCACGCACTTGGGTGATTTTATTGAGCGTGATTTTAAGAATTTCGATGTGCTGAATCCAATTTTCGACCAGCTCACGATGCCGAAGGTTCACGTGTTGGGGAATCACGACTTTTCGGTGGCGGATCATCTGAAGAAAGACGTGCCAGCTAAGTTGGGCATGCCTGCCAAGTATTATGATTACGAAGTCAAGGGCTGGCGCTATGTGGTGCTGGATGGCAACGATGTCAGTTTTCATGCCTACCCAGATGGCAGTGCCGAAGCGAAGCACGCATCCGAATACTATATTGAAAATAAGATTAGCTCGTCGAAATGGAATGGTGCGATTGGTGCACCGCAGCTTGCTTGGTTGAAAACGGTGCTGGAACAGGCGCAGGAAAACCAGCAAGCCGTCATACTTTTCTGCCACTTTCCGGTGTATCCTCAAAATGGTCACAATTTATGGAATGCGGATGAAGTCATGACCCTGCTCGAATCCTACCCCTGTGTGAAAGCTTACATTAACGGCCACAATCACCGTGGTAATTATGGTAAAAAAGGCGGCATTCACTATGTCACGCTCAAGGGCATGGTCGAAACCGAAACGAACTCGTACGCGGTGATTAAGGTGTCCGATGATACAATTGATATTGTCGGTTATGGGCGGGAAAAGAGCCGCTCGCTACCGATTCAACACGACAGTGCTCATATCCACTGAGTCGAGCGATAGCCTGTAGCCCGAGGTAGAATGCGCTAAGTGACCTAGCTTGACGGAATCGCGAAATCGTCCTTGTTTGCTGTGGTATTAATCCCTTGTATGCCGCGTCTGCAGCTTGCCAACTGTTTGCTGCGATTACTCTACTTATGCTATCGAATCAAAAGATGAATCATCTAAAATTCGCCTCGCTCGGCGCTTGGCTCGCACTGCTCTGCATACTGTCTGCGACCCTAACTACCGCGGTTGCCACCGAGCGACCCGCAAAGCCGAATATTATCCTGCTGCTCACCGATGACCTCGGCTGGCAGGATGTGAAGTGCTATGACATCGATGAGCCCTCGCCGATGGAGACGCCGAATCTCGATGCACTGGCGAAGCGTGGGGTACTTTTTTGGCAGGCCTACTCGCCAGCACCGACCTGTGCGCCGTCGCGTGCCGCAATCCTCAGCGGCGAGCATCCAGCTCGTGCGCAGATGACGCACGTTTCCGGTGGCAAGCCGCCGCATGCGCATAGTGACGGGTGGGCGATCATGTCGCCGTGGTATAGCGCGCGCATGCCGGCGGGTATGGTGACCATCGCCGAAGCGCTCAAGACGAATGGTTATGCTACTGGGCACAGTGGCAAGTGGCACGTTGCCATGCGTCACCACGGCTATCCGCAGCCAGAGGACCAGGGCTTCGACTACACGCGCAACAGTCGCGGCGTACAAAGCGGTATGAAAAACCGACTGACCGGGTTTGCGACTCGCGACACCAACGATCCGTATCGGCTGGATGCAAATGGCTTTCCGTTCGATCAGACGTCTGAGGATGCCATGACATTTGTACGGGAAAATAAGGAGCAACCGTTCTTCCTGTATTTTGCGAGCTGGCTGGTGCACACGCCGATCATGATGCACAGCGAGCAGTTGTTGCGCAAATATGAGCGCAAGCTGGGAGTGACTATTACTGCAGCACACCAAAAGGGTTGGACCAAGGCAGGGCAGACCAATCCTTTTTACTGCGCGATGGTGGAGCAGCTCGATTATTATGTGGGCAGACTATTTGACTATCTTGAAAATACCGATGACCCGCGCTGGCCGGGACACAAGTTGATCGAAAATACCTATGTTATTTTTAGCTCAGACAATGGCGGTATGGAAGGCCATCCCGGCGAAATTATCACCGACAACTTCCCGCTCGATAAGGGCAAGATCTCGGCGATGGAAGGCGGCACGCGGGTGCCGCTGATCATTGCTGGCGCGAATGTCCCGCACGGAGTGCAGTCGGATGTGATGGTCAGCGGCCTCGACTTTTATCCGACTATCCTAGCGTTGACCGGCACGGACAAGCCGGTCAGCAAGCAGTTCGACGGGCTGGATATCTCTACGCTGCTGTTGCAAGACCCGACCGATGCTTCATTGATCCGCACGGCAGACGGCGCGGTGCGCGATTCGATGGTCTGGCACTTCCCAAACAGTGCGGCGCAGGAGAGCACTCTGCGCATCGGCGACTATAAATTAGTCCGCAACTATAATGCCCAGCCCGAGTTGGAACTCTACCGCTTGTATGATTCCGAAGACGGCCAGCAAAACCGTGCGGATATCGAAGAAGCACATAATCTGGCCACTAAGCTGCCGGAAAAAACCGCGGCAATGAATGCCAGCTTGACCGAAATCCTTACGGAAATGAAAGCCAGCTATCCGTATAACAATCCGCACTGTCAACGCCTGCCGCTGCGAACGCAGGTGCCTACGGTGCGCTCCAATAGTCGGGCAGGGGATACCGTGCTATTTGCTTACCAAGAGCACGGCGCCAAAGTCGTGCGCGCTAATTTGATCTATACCTGCAACGGCGGTGATCATTACGAAGAGTGGTTCCGCCAGCCGGCCACACTATTGCCCGGTGGCAAAGTCTCGGCGCAACTGCCGCAGGGCACCAGCCACTATCTGATCAACCTGATCGACGAGAATAACTTTCTAGTGAGTTATCCGACGATGACGAATGATGTTGCTCACTTATACTCAAGCCTCGCACTGCCGGTTGAATAAGGGCGTTTAGCTGCTGCTGCCGAGGCTGCAATCGCACCTCGCAGGTAGTTGCGCCGCCGGGCGACTCGGCCAGCGGCAGCAGCTGGCGCAGGCGCCAACGCAAGCTGCGCGCCGGGTGAGTTGCCAGCCACCGTCGATGCTGGTC
>JAFMHF010000006.1 GCA_017854655.1 Puniceicoccaceae bacterium
ACCGCCACAATTAACGCGATGAGTTTGAGTGTGTTCATATGTAGCTATCTAACGTGAAGCACTATCGCGACTGTAGCGCGGAGCGCGAAAGGAGTTGATAGCTGCGACTGGATCTACGCTTCATTTGGTCGGGTGGTTGTGGTTGGTCAGTTGGTCTTTCTTTTTTTCTATGACAAGCCAACCGTGCCTCCAAGGCTCAAAACGATTCCTAGAGCATAGCCCCAAAGATAACCTTCTATTCCAGAATCGAGAAAAGTCCCAAGAGTCAATGCACCGACGAATCCCAGAACCTGCGATACCACAAACCAGATCTTGAGATAGCGACGTGCAGTCTTCGCTCTTTCTTTTCTCTTATTCATTCTTTCTGTAGATCGTCGAGAGGACTAATGAGTGAGCGGAAGCGAAACTCATTGAGTCGCTCGACTGGTTGGGCTTTGGGTTTGTTAGTCGCCACCCCAATTATCTTTAAGGTAACCATACGCTAACTCCATCAAATATTTCTCTTTTTTAGGGAATTTGAGTCCCCATCTGTAAAATCCAGAGCAACTAATAGGGCTCCAGCCAAATTCTTTCATAAATTCGTTTTCTTTGATCTTCTTGCCGTCGACTTCGATGGCTAAGCGCCCCCATTTGCCACATGTAGTAAAGAGCTTTTTATTCGCTTTCGTATCAGTGACAGTCCAGACAGCTGAATGCGTTGCTGTGCCTTCGACCACTGGCTCGTCGCCCTCGTAGATGGTAAAAGACGCTCCTGGGAAGAAATTATAGCGGCAGACGTATTTCTTGCCGTCGGAGCATTCAATCGTGAAAGGCTTTTTGTAACTAAAGGGCTTTCCTTTGTATATTAGCTCCATTTGATTTTTTTGCCCAACGTAGACGAGAGGGATAGATGAGCGCCAGCGAAATCTATTGCCTCATCGGACTGGTTCAGATCCCTGAGCCTGTGGATGATCCAACTGGTAGAATGCTTCAGATAGGTGATGCAGGCTCACGCCATCTCGATTCATCGGTATACTCTCCATCGCTACATTTAGTAGTTCAATTTTTTCTTTCATTCGTTCGATTTCTCCAGCTTTCATGTCGGCATGAATACTGGAGGTTGACTGTTTCAAGCGGTGTGTCACGTCGCTGTAGTATATCGATTCCTTTGAAACTCTTTCTACGTCCTTGATTGCTCCAGTTATCCAGCAGCTCGCAATTGCTGTGATGATGACGATGATGAATATTTTCATTCTATTTCTGAACGTATAGTATCCGTGACTTTTATCATGTGAAAAGTCGTGATTTATTTGTGTATCTGTGGAGTATTGCTTAGTTTGATCGTTAGGCAATTGTATTTTTAATTGGGTTTTATTATTTTGTGTTTATTCTTTTATTTTAGGGCAGAGTGGATGTTTGAGGATTGCTTTAGCTCTTCTTTGGGCTTACTAGTGGTGTCGAATATTGACCTTACTAAACATGGCTTGAGGTCATGTAGTAGTTATTCGACTTATGCATGACTGGGTTAAAGTTCACTTGAAGGCATATTCGGGCGCGAGTGTGGAGGAGCGACGGGCGTGGTGGATCACGCTCAAGTGGTATTTTGGTTATTGCGCGAAGAAGGAGTTGGGGGAGCCGACCAACCGCGATAATGGAAAGATTTTTTGGCGAGATGCGGTCTTGTGCGCAGATCCAGAGGATTGGCAGAAGGCGCAGTGGGGCGATGCGTTAAAGTGGTTTTTTGAAGAGCTGGCGGCTCGCGATGTTGCAGGGGCGAAGTTGAGGAGTGCGCTGCGTCGTCGTCACCTAGCGTATACGACGGAGAAGGCTTACATGGGTTGGTTGCGGCGTTTTCAGGCGTTCTTACATCCGAAGGAAGCGATGGGCTCGGAGTCGGCAGACGTGGTGCGTTTTCTAACTTACTTGGCGGAGGTAAAGGAGTTGGCGCCGACGGGCCAGAACCAGTGTTTTAATGCCTTGTTGTTTTTCTTCCGCTATGTGCGGGAACAGCCGGATGTAGATTTTCAGGGAGCCACGCGGGCTAAGAAGCGGCAGCGGGTGCCAGTCGTTTTATCGACGCGGGAGGTGACGCGCTTATTGGAGCTGTTGCCGACGAAGTTTCGGCTAATGGGGCGCTTGCAGTATGGAGCAGGTCTGCGGGTGAGTGAGTTATTGCGTTTGCGGGTAAAGGATCTGGATTTTGATCGCGGGCAGTTGGTGGTCCGAGGAGGCAAAGGCGATAAGGATCGGATCACGGTGCTGCCGAGTTCTTTGGTGGACTTATTGCAGCTGCAACTAGAGCAGGTGCGGGCTTTGCATGTGGAGGATGTGGCTGCGGACTTTGGCGGTGCAAGTATGACGGAAGCGTTGGCGCGTAAGTTCAGGGTGGCGCGGGCTGAGTTGAGCTGGCAGTATCTGTTTCCGCACAGTCGGCTAGCGAAAGATCCGCGTAGCGAAGAGATGCTGCGGCACCATGCTTTGGAGAACTCTTACCAAAATGCGATCCGCACGACGGCGAAGAAGGCGGGCATCGAAAAGCGAGTAACGCCGCATGTGTTACGGCACAGTTTTGCGACGCATATGCTCGAAGGTGGGGCAGATATACGCACGGTGCAGGATCTACTCGGGCATGCCTCGGTTGAGACGACGCAGATCTATACCCATGTGATGAAGAAGCCGTTCGGGATCGTAAGTCCGTTGGATCGACTTTGAGCCGTGCTGCGCACGGAGTGAAAGTGAGGGTGAGTCGTGCTGCGCGCGGAGTGATCACGCTATGCGCGAAGTGAGGGCCGTGCCCTTACCTCTTGAACTGGTAGTGCTTGAAGGCTTCCGGATCGACTGAGTTTTCGATGCCGTCAGGGAAGAGGGGCGCGAAGTCGTCGTAGGCTGCATGGACATCTTGGTTGGGAGGCCAGAAGATGCCGGCTTTGATTTGTTCGATAACGGCGGCGGCGCACGCTCTGGCGGAGTCGAGGTGGCTGTCGGTAAATCCCTCCCAGCGTTCGATGCCGCTCTTCTCGAGTGTTTGAGCGAGATTGAAATAGGCGACGGTGGGCCGCTGGCCGCCGGCTTCGTGTTTGGCGAGGACGTAGAGTGGGAGTTGTAGGTCGGTCCAGCGGTAGGTTTTGCCCTCGTGCTCGAAGAAGGCTTCCTCGGGGAGGTGCTTGGGTGGTGCTTTTTTTGCGACGACCGCGAGGTGTGTCTTTTCGGGATTAGCGGCTGAGTTACTGGTCTTGTAGTCGATCAATTCGAGGCGTTCGCCGCGTTGATCGATACGGTCGATGCGGCCCTTAATGGTAAAGCCGCTGAGGGGGATTCCGAAGGCTTCTTCTGTATTCAGTATTTTGATACTCTCATTTTTTTGGGTGTCTTCGACTTGGTGTTGGCAGAAGGCGTAGATACGCGCCATGATCGCTTCGTGCTGTAGCCGTAAGGCGAAGGAGAGCTTGTCGCCATAGCGGTGCTTGAGCATTTCTTCGGCGATGGCGTGTAGCTTTTTGACTAAGGTGGCTAGGTCGGTGCTGCTGTCGAAGGTGTAGCCATTGAGCTCGGCGACGGTGTCGTGCACGAGGTTGCCAAAGGCGGCGGGATTTAGCTCGCGTGTTTCGACATCGACCGGGCGCATTTTGAGAATGTGCCTGAGGAAGAATCGGAAGGGGCATTGCAGGTAGCTTTTAAGGGCGCTGACGGAGATCAAGGTCGGCAGCGGTAGGTCGAGGGTAGGCGAGAGTCTCCACGCGGCGCTGTGCTCGATGTCGGCACTGCTGTCTTCGGTCTCGCTGAAGAGCTGTCGGGTGCGGCTGAGGAGCGTATCGGACGCGCCTTGAAAGAGCAGGCGTGAGGGTTTCAGTGGCGTGTGATCGTCGCCCGCTTGTGGCACGAGAATGTCGATGTGGCCATGCTCGCCTGCGCGTCGGCGGCAGAGTGCTTCGAGTAGGTAGGCGTCGCGGGCGAAACGCTGTGCGTTGGTGCGTAGGCCGAGTTCCTCGCGCAGGGCCTCGGGTAAAAAGGCATCGCCGATTACGGACTCGGGCACGATGCTCTCGTTGAGGCCGGCGAGAATGAGGTGGGGCGCATCATTCCACAGAAGTTCGAGCCAGCCGAGTAGATCGTGCGCTTCGCGTGGGCGGTCGGGATAGACTTTACTGCGCTGCAGGCTCTGGCGAAAGGCGGCGCGGCTGAAGGCTTTGGGAAGTTTTGAAAATAAGGTTTCCGCTTCGGCGGCGTTGTTGAGTAGCTGACGGACGGCGTCGGCACGCTCCTTCCACTGGCTGCTGGCTTGGCCGGTAGTCTCAATTTGTTTCGTTGAGTAAATGTGCTGCAGCGCCTGCGCGAGTGAGTTGCTGAAGTTGCCTGATGTGTTGAGCTCTGCGGCGAGTGTGTTGAGTTGTGCGAGGGCGTTGTGCAGCGCCGAGTCTGTTTTACGCGCGGCAAAGTGGATCAGTGTGGCCAGGTCGGGCGCGAGGTGGTTCTCGAACAGGCGGTCGAGTTGGCGCAGCAGTTCGTTGCTGGTGGTTTTTAGCCAGATCTGAATGTCAGGGTGTTGCAGGAGCGTGCGGATCGTGGGGGTGCTGCGATCTTCGCAAAGTTGGCAAAGTAGCTCGGTGAGTCGGCCGACGCCGCCGATGTGGAGCGCTTGCCCTTCGGGGTCGTAATTAGGGATGTTAGCCCGCTCGAGGGCATCGACCACGATGGGGTTGAGCGTTGGGTCCGCGAGTCCGATGAGCACGGATTCGGGAGCTTTGCCTTGGGTGCTTGCGGCGATAGTAGCAGCGGTCGCTTTGGCCGAGGCGAAGGTTTGTAGATGGCACCCCCATGCTTCGAAGGGCAGCGGGCGTTGCGTCCAGTGCTCTGTAATCGGCCGCCCCCATTGATCGAACTGTGCGTCTTCGGGACCGTAAATCCACACTTCGACCTGAATGCTTTCTTGTGCACGTTCGAGGGCTTGCAGCGGCAGCGGTTGTGGGTCGGGAGTGGCAGCGAGAATAATGCGTTTGATTTGGGGCGGTGCTAGGTAGCTCTGTGCGGCTGTACGGCGGGCGTGTTTGGGGTCTTTAAGTGCGCGTGTTTGGAGTTGATCGAGGTAGAGGCCTTCGAGGCGGGCGAGTTCGCCCCAACGTGCTGGCTCGTGTCCGCTCTCGGCGGTGCGTTGTGCGGCGAGTGCGAAGTCGAGGCCTTCTTCGCCGAGTTCGTTGCGCAGCTGCATGAGGCGTTGCGCCATGCCGAGCTGCCAGCTGGTGTTTTGCTCTGGGGCAATAGGAAAGAGGGCTTCAAATTGAGTGCAATCAATCGCACCGAGCACGGTGACCCATGCGGCGGTGACGCTTTCTTCGTTGGCGATCGGCTCGGCTGTGATCGCTTGCCCGAGGAAGACATCGGGCGTGACAATTTCGGGCGGAAATAAGCCGCGATCGCCAGCAGCTAGTGCGAGGGCTTCGCGTAAGCGGCGGCCAGATTGCACGGTGGGGACGATGACAAGGTCGCTGCTGAGATCAATGCAATCGTGGTTCGCAGTTTTGAGGAGCTGCTGGGTGATGGCGGGGAGCAGGGGGAGGTTCCAATCTAAGTGGATCGCGACGCGGTTGGGCATGGGAGGGAAAGTGGGCAAGTGGGACGAAGCGCGAGTAGCGCGAAGATGGTGAACCGTCTGCGGTTTGCCCCGCAGGGGTGACTGAACTGGGTGCCCGTTGGGCAAGTGAAGAAACAAAGTGACGAGTATTAGGAATTATCGAAACAATGTGAGAAATCCATGGAGGACACGCCATTGTAGGAGCACCTCAAGTGCGAAGTATTGATAGAATCCTACGATACTCCAGTAAATCATTTGGTAGCTGCGTTTGATAGTCTTGTGGCGTAAACGTTGTTGGGCGAGATAGGCGGCTGGCCATCCGCCGAACAATTCAAGGAAGTGTAAGATTGCTTCGGAAACACGTGAAGCGCCTGCCTGTGCGCGACGTTTGTCGTGCCAATAAGCGGCGTAAGTGACGAGTGAGATTAGCACTAAGTAAGCTAACACGAAGCGTGGTTGAGCCCACTGACATGATTTGATCAGAGCCAGTATCGGCAGAATCAGCAGGACTACGATCAGTCGGTGTGTGTGCATGGCTATAGTGTCGGAGTAAACCAATACGATCAGCGATTCCTGCTTAGCGGTCCGATCATCTTGGTTCGTTACAGGTCTTCCAAAATACTGCGGAGTTCTTCGGCGGGTTCGTCGTGGTGTTGAGAGACTGCGAGTTGTAAGGCGTGCTCTAAGATTAACTTAGCCCGGTCTGCCTGGCCGTGCTGGAGTAAGGCTTTTCCCAATAGAATGCGGGGAAGCATCCAGTCATCGCGCGAATCGGTGCAGCTTTGTAGGTGCGGGATGGCGGCTTCGGTAGTGCCTTCGTCGTAGAGGGCTTGGCCGAGGCTGAAACGGAATAGCATGTTGTCGGGCTTGGCTGCGACTTTAGGTAGGAAGATTTCGGACTTTTTCATGAACAAGAAATTGAGAGAATTGAGGTCTGATGAGTCCTCGGTCGCGGCTGCCTCGGAGGTCATCCTTCCCGCAATAAGGATGCATCTTTAGGGCGTTATCCCTGCGTTTTTCGGGTTGAATTTACTGAATGAAGACGACAATGGCGGTGATATTGTCAGGTCCGCCCTCTGCGTTGGCATGCTCGACTAGCTCTTGGCAAATGGCTTCGGGTGTGCCGTCGACCTGAAGAGCGGCGTGGATCTGCTGTTTTGTGACGATGTTATCGAGCCCATCCGTGCAGAGCAAGAGGCGGTCGCCGGATGCGATGGTGAGGCGGAACTGATCAATGCGGACGTTTTCGTCTTGGCCGACGCAGCGTGTCAGGGTATGCGGATATTCCTCTGGCATCAGGTTGCGTGCGCTTTCGCCAGCTCGTTCGATAAACTCTTGCTCCATCGTGTGGTCGATAGTGGTTTTATTAAAGTCATCGCAACGTAGATATCTGTTACGTGCACTTTCACCGGCTCGTTTGATAAATTCTTGCTCCAAGGTGTGATTGATGGTGATTTTATTAAAGTCATCGCCGCGTAGATGATAGGCGGCGGAGTCTCCAACATGACCAATCAGCAATTGATCGCTGATAAGTTGAGCGATAGTCAGCGTGCTGCCTAAGCCAGTGAAGGGGTGTGCCTCGCTGCCTTCTTTGGTGAGGATTCGATTGATGCCGAGAATCAGTTCGCCGAGGTCGGCACATTCTTCTTCGGCATTCACTTGGCTGTAGGTCTGCTGGAGTAGTTTGATAATACGCTGGCTGGCTTCGGCTCCGCCAGGGAGTCCGCCGAGACCATCGGCGACGGCGAATACTTGATGTGCTTCGTCGATGAGAAATGCGTCTTCATTGGCGTTGCGCACTTTGCCTTGATGAGTGATGCCGTATGATGAAAGTTGCATGAAGGTACGAGTATAGTCGAGTGCGGGTCTTCTTACTAGCGAAATGTGTTACTGAAAAACGTGGCCGCGGTTGTCGCGATTGAAGCGTTTGAAGTCTTGTACCGGCAGGGCATCGAGAAAGCGCTGCCCGTAGGGTTTCGTTAATATACGGGAGTCGAGCACGACGATATTGCCGGAGTCCTCGTGGCGACGAATTAGGCGGCCGATGCCTTGGCGAAACTTAACCAATGCTTCGGGTACAGTCATTTCAGCAAAGGGATTCCCTCCGCGTTCGCGAATATATTCGCTGCGGGCTTCGCTGACTGGATGGCTTGGATTGTCAAACGGGAGGCGTGCCATTATCACCTGCGACAGGGCGGGGCCAGGCACATCGATGCCAGTCCAGAAGCTATCGGTGCCAAATAGTACACCGTTGCCTGCTTGAGCGAATTTACGAGTGAGCTCGCTGCGGTCGATCCCGTGGCCTTGGCTAAATAGTGGACGCTCAATTTTAGCAAAGAAAGCTTCGGTGCGTTGGTGTACTTGTCTCAGGTCGAAGTGACTAGTGAAGAGCACGAGGGTGCCGCCGGCGACGTTGCGACTGAGCCAGCAAATCATGTTGGCAAGGTAGTCGAGGTCGAGGCGGCCCTGCCCTGGCTCTGGGGTGGGCGCATCGGTGGCGAGGTAGACCTTGCAGTTCTCTTCGTAGTTGAACGGTGAATACTCAACTTGGGTTTCAGCGACTTCACCGCCTACTTTTTCTTGAAAGCTGTCAATGCTGGTGCCATCGGAGAGTGTGGCACTGGTGAGTATGGCTGCGGTCTGGCGACTAAAGAGTGCCTCGCGCAAATAGGGAGCGACGTCGAGTGGGGCGCTGCGCAGAGTAATGAGTTGGCCTTTTTTGCCGCCGCGCTCAAGCCAGTGCACATGGTCATCTTCGGCCAGTGTAACGAAGCCGTTAATGGTGTCGCGGTACCCGAGTATACGGCGACGATGGTCTTTGAGCTCGTCTTGTACGCGCTCGTTGTCGCTCTTTTGGATGATCGCACCTAGGCGCTCGGCGACTTCTTTGAGCGGGCCAGAGACAATGTTATCGCAAAAGTCGGCTTCGTGGATGCGGAGGATCGAACGCTTGGTTAGGAAGGTGTCGCCGAGGTAACTGAAGAATTCGCCAGCCGCGGCGATGGCGTTATCCACTGCATCATGATCCCATTTTTGCCCGTGTTTGCGCAGGATCCCGCGATTGGTGCGTGGGTTATAAATACGTTTGAGCGCGCGATCGACTGCGTAGGAGCTAGCATGAATGCCGAAGTGATCGGTGGCGATCGCGGGGATTCGGTGTGCTTCGTCGAGCACCACAAAGTCGTCGGGCAGGAGGATGCCGCGGGCGTCGCCTTGGGGGGGCATGCCAGCATTGATCAGGGCAAACAGTAGGCTGTGGTTGACGATGACGCAGTTGGACGTGAGCAGTTTTTTACGTGCGCGTTGATAAAAACAAGTCGCTGGGTCGCAGTTTTTCTTAGAGCAGGTGGAGCTCTCGGCGTTGACGATATCCCACACCTCAGGGAGTGGTGCGGGGGAGAGTTCCTGCACGATGCCGTTTTTGCTGGTGGTGGACCATTTGGCGAGGCGGATGAGTTCGGCCCTGCCTTCGTCTGCGAGTAATTCGGTCTGTTTGGAAGATTGCGCGTCTTTAATCGCGTTGGTCAGGCGGGTGGTGCAACAGTAGTTGCCTTTGCCGACCATGAGTGCGGTTTTGAAATTGGCGTAGCGCTTTAGATCGGGGACGGCGTTGAACAGCTGGCGGCAGATCGTGAGGTCTTTGCTGCGGATCTGCTCTTGTAGTGTGATGGTATGGCTGGAAACGATCAACGGGCGCTCACTATCGATCGAGTGGATAAGGCCAGGAATCAGATACGCGAGGCTCTTGCCAACGCCGGTGCCAGCTTCGAATAGTAGTGGTTTGTTGGTCTCTAGTGACTGCGCGGTGCCGAGCGCCATGGCTGCTTGTTGTGGGCGGTGGTCCAGTTGCAGAACGGTTTGCAAGGTGCCGCCTTCTTTAAAAATGGAGTCAATGAGCGCAACTAGGTAGCCCGGTTTTACGGGGCTGCCTCCTGCATTTTCGATCAGTCCAATCATGCGTCTCAGAGCCTGACTACTGCTGTAGCAGCCAAGCGGCGTAACTTAAATCTGCTGGGGTGGTGATTTTTAAGTTGGCTGCATGATTGGGCACTAGAGTGGTGTGCAGACCGATGGTGGCCACTGCTGCGCTGTCGTCGGTCACGCGTAGGCCAGAATCATGCACGTGCTGGTAAGCTTTGAGAATATCTGGTAGGGCGAAGGCTTGCGGTGTCTCCATTGCCCAGAGGCGAGAGCGGTCGAGATCTTCGAGTGGGATTTGTATGAGTTGCCCTGTGGTCGGGATGCGCTTGATTGTGTCGGCCACGGGGTGAGCGAGCACTGCGGCACGATCGCGCAGCACTGCGGTGTGGAGCGCTTGTATTAATTTGGCGGATACGAGAGGGCGCGCACTGTCGTGGATGAAGACGTGGGTGCAAGTCTTTGCTTGGATGCGCAGTGCGTTGTAGACAGAGTCTTGGCGTTCGTCGCCGCCGAGCGCCCAATCGAGGGGCGTGCCTTGCAGGTCGATTTGGCGCAGCGCGTCCTCTAGCTCTGCTTTTTGCGCGGCGTCGCGGTAAACGATGGTGAAGCGATCGATGCAGCCGCTGGCCAAGAAGGCGCGGATACTGTGGCAGAGCACGGGGAGACCATTGAGTGGCGCGAGTGTTTTATCCGCAACTGTGCTTTGCATGCGCGAGCCACTGCCGGCCGCCAGAATGATGGCGCTGGCGGAGGAGTTGGAAGCGGGGACTGGAGGGCTGAGAGTGATGATTAGTGAGAGTTAGAGTGAATCGCGGGGTTAACCCGCCCGCGATGGCTTATTCTGATCGGCGGCAACGACGGAGCGTTGCCCTCCATTTAAAAGGTGAATGGTATTACACTTCTGCTAGCTGCGCGCGGATGGCTGCTGCGGCAGCAGCGGGATCGGCGGCTTTGAGGATCGGGCGGCCAACGACGATGTAGCTGGAACCGGCAGCGGCAGCGGCGTGTGGTGTCATGATGCGCTTTTGTTCGTCGGCTGAGCTGCCCTTGGGGCGGATTCCAGGGGTGACGATGATTGGTTCATAGCCGAAACGTGCGCGCAGGGGAGCGAGTTCTAATGAAGAGCAAACGAGCCCCTGGATGCCAGCGTTGAGACTGAGGTCGGCTAAGTGTTTGACCTGTGCCTCGGTGCTGGCGTGCACGTTTAGACTGCGTAGCTGAGCCTCATCCATGGAAGTGAGGACAGTGACGGCGAGCAGGTTGAGGTTTGGTGAGTGATCGGCGCGGGCTTTGTTAGCCCATTCGAGCATTTCGCCACCGCCTGAGGCGTGCAGCGTGAGCAGTTCCACGGGTAGGCTGGAAATGCTCTGCACCGCTTTGGCCACGGTGTTTGGGATGTCGTACAGTTTCAGGTCGAGGAATACTTTATAGCCACGGTCGGCGATTTCGCGGACGAAGTCGGGCCCGTAGGCAGTGAATAGCTGGAGGCCTACTTTGACCCATTCGAGAGAATCGCCCAGGCGGTCGAGCATTGCGAAGGCTTCTTCGCGGGTTTCGAGGTCGAGGGCGAGTATGAGTTTACAGGGATTCTGGTCAGGCATTTTAAAAGAATGATAAGCAGATTTGCTTGAGGCAATTTGTAAAAGCACGATTTTTCCTCGGCGGCGAACAAAAGTAGCTTCATTAATAGGGCATGCCAATCGAAACGAACAGTTCTCCCATTGAATTGACTCTGCCCTCTCCGGCCAAAGTGAATCTGATGCTGTCTGTGCATGGCAGGCGTGCGGATGGCTTTCATGCGCTTACATCGCTGGTAGTGGCCTTGGAATTTGGCGACACGTTGACGATTCGGGCGGGTGGCACGAAGGATGTTCTGCGTTGCTCCGATCCGATGGTACCGTTGGGACCAGAAAATCTCGTGTTGAAGGCGGCTGCGGCGTTTCGATCTCGTTTGGGGCGTGCGGCGTATTTTGAGTTTAATTTGGACAAGCGAATCCCGATGAGTGCTGGGCTCGGCGGCGGCAGCGGTAATGCGGCAGTGGCGCTGCGTGGGATGAATCAACTCTCGGGTGAGCCGTTTAGCAACCAAGTATTATGCGAACTCGCCGCGCAACTGGGCTCTGACTGTCCGTTTTTTATTGAGGGGCAGCCTGCCTGGATGCGCGGACGTGGCGAGGTGATCGAGCCGTTGGCGGCTGAAGTTGCTGAGCGATTACACGGCACGCGATTGGTATTGTTTCGTCCTGACTTTGGTGTGGAGTCGGCGAGTGCCTATGACCGCTTAGCGGTAGGTGCCCCAGACAGTTATGAGCCGGAAGCAGAGGGCGTGGCTCGAATCGAGCGTTTTATCGAAAGTGGCGCGTTGGGCGAATTGCTGTTTAATTCATTTGAGGATCCAGTCGGCAGTAAATATTTGGCGATTTCGACTATGTTAGCGCAACTCCGGGCCGCAGGCGTGGAGTGTTTGATGAGTGGCAGTGGCAGTTGTTGCTTCGCTTTATTGGAAGAAAACGGTGCTGATGTTGGTCAAATTGAAGGTATTGTTCGCGAGGCATGGGGCGAGGAGGTGTTTTGGGTTGAAACTTCAATTTGTTGAGTTGATGCTGTTAGCGTTAGCACTTCTATTTCCCCCTGAACTCGATCATCGATAACACTAGTGTCCGAACAAAATTCCAAAGAAGAAATCATCCTTGAGGGCATTGCTGCGTCTCCTGGAGTTGCGCACGGAACTGCGCTTTTGTATCTTCAAAAGGAATTAGACGTGCCGAGCTACGACCTGCCGCCGGAAGCTATCGATTCTGAGATCGAGCGTTTTGATCAGGCGATCTTGCAGACGCGTGAAGAGATTACGGCGGTGCGGCATAAGGTCGCTGCTTCGTTGGGCGAAGGTGAGGCGCGAATATTTGATGCGCATTTAATGGTGCTGGAGGATAGCGCACTGCTGGACGAGGTTAACTCGGAGCTGCGGTCGACGAATAAAAATGTCGAGAGCTGCTATCATCAAATCTCGCAGCGCTATATTTCGTTCTTCAGCTCGATGGAAGATGAGTATTTGAAGGAACGTGTGACTGATATTCAAGATGTGTCACGGCGTTTATTGCAGAACTTAATTGGCATGAATAAGTCCAATCTCGGGGAATTGGCGGCGCATAGCATTATCGTCTCAGAAGATATTACGCCATCTGATACTGCGGATATGGATCGTAGTAAGTTGCTTGGTTTTATCACGGATGCGGGCGGACAAACCAGTCACTCGGTAATTATGGCCCGTTCGATGCGGATTCCGGCGGTGGTCGGGCTACATAATGCGACAAAGACGATTCAGAGTGGCGATCAGATTCTGGTCGATGGGTATGATGGCATCGTAGTGATCAACCCGTCCGAGGAACGCCTGTTTAAGTATGGCAAGCTCGCCAGTGAACGTCGCAAGCTGGATGAGATTTATATTTCGGTCATTTCTGAGCCGAGCGAGACCAAGGATGGGTCGCCGATTGGGCTGATGTCTAACATCGAGGGGGCTCATGAGATGGAGCAGGTCATTGCGATGCGTTCAAACGGAGTCGGCCTATTCCGCACCGAAGGGATCTTCCTTAGGCATCATGGCTATCCGCCGGAATCTGTACAGTATGATGAATATGCGGCTGTTGTAGCTGCTGCTGGAGATGAGCCCGTGATTATCCGCACCTTGGATATCGGTGGCGATAAGACTTTGGGGGATGGTAGCACGCAGGAAGATAATTCTTTTATGGGCTTCCGAGCGATTCGTTTTTGCCTTGGGAATCAGGATATTTTTAAGACTCAATTGCGAGCGATTCTTCGAGCAAGCGCCAAGGGAAACGTTAAGATTATGTATCCGATGATCAGCGGTGTAGCTGAGCTGCGACATGCGAATCAAATTTTAGAAGAAGTAAAAGTAGATCTTCGCGCTGAAAATATGGCATTTAATGAAGGGATCGAAGTCGGGGCCATGGTCGAGATCCCTAGTGCGGCTGCGATTATTGATCTATTGGCGGCGGAAGCAGATTTCTTTAGTATCGGCACGAATGATTTGATCCAATACCTAATGGCGGTGGATCGTCTAAACGATCGTGTCGCGCATCTATATGAGCCCGCGCACCCAGCGGTGCTGCGCACTCTGAAGGTGATTATCGACGAGGCTAATCGTTTGGGTAAACCCGTGAGTGTGTGCGGGGAGATCGCCGGCGATCCTATCTACGCGGGGTTACTGCTCGGAATGGGTGCGACTTCGCTGAGCCTGACGTCGTCGATGCTGCCAGAGTTGAAGTATTTTATTCGTAACGTAAACATCACTGACGCACGTGCGCTGGTTGAGGAAGTATTAAAGGTAAATGATCCAGTCGCTGTGGTTAAGCGCTTAGAGGATTTTCGGGTCGAAACTATCGGAAAGCGATAGCTTGTCCTCTAGCGCATTATTTTAGCAGCAAACAGGATTGCATCTAAGCGTGCGTTTTATTGTCTTAAGGGCATGCAAATTATAGTGCTGGATGCTGGAACTTTGGACTTTGATGACGCCGCATGGTCAGCGCTTCGCGAGTTGGGGGATGTGCAGCTGTATGCGTCGACTGCTACGAATGCGCTGTCGATTACGCAATGTATCGGTGAGGCCGAAGTTGTTTTTACCAACAAAGTGCCACTTTCGGCTGATGTGTTGGAGGCGGCACCGAACTTGAAGTTTATTGGCGTGCTGGCCACGGGATATAATGTGGTCGATATGGCGGCCGCTGCTCGGTTTGGGCAAACGGTCTGTAATGTACCAACCTATGGGTCGGCGACGACTGCGCAGCATACGGTCGCTCTAATCCTAGAGTTATGCAATCAAGTCGGGCAGCACAGCGCATCGGTGCATGCGGGCGATTGGGTGCGCAGTGAACTTTTTTCTTATTGGCAGCAGGCGCCGCGAGAGCTGGCAGCGATGACTGTTGGAATCGTTGGTTTCGGCACGATCGGGCGCCGTGTAGGCGCAGCACTGAATATGATGGGGGCTAAGGTACTCGCTTCGGCACGCACTGAACGTAATACGCCAGACTATGATGGTTTTGAATGGGCCTCGAACGAAATGATCTTTGCGCGAGCGGATCTAGTGAGTCTACATTGCCCCGAAACATCGGCGACCAGTGGTTTTGTCAATGCAGCCTTGCTGGCGACGATGAAGCCAGGGGCATTATTGGTCAATACCGCACGGGGAGGACTCGTTTGCGAAGTTTCGCTTGGGGCGGCTTTGCGCAGTGGTACTCTTGGGGGTGCTGCGGTCGATGTGGTGCGTAAAGAGCCAATGGCTGCCGACTGCCCGTTGTTGGGTGCGCCAAATTGTTTGATTACTCCGCACATTGCCTGGGCGAGTGAGCCAGCACGTCGCCGTTTGTTAGCCACATCAGTAGATAACTTACGGCAATTTATTGCAGGGCATCCTGTGAATGTCGTTTCCGGGTAATATCTAAATTTGAGGTAAAAAAGGCGGCGATTTGGGTCTCTTCGCAATGGCTATATACGTATAAAACTTAGTCGCATATGGGTTTTAATTTAAAGTCGGTTTATTCCGACTTTTTGCTCGAGTGACCTTGTAAACTTGGTATCTGTCTAACGTTTTAAATCAGAGAGCTGATGGTTAGTGGCGATTTCAGCCTTCCAGCGGTTACTATCAATTTCCTTTTCATGAAGATTCTAATTTTAACAGCTTTGTATCCACCGCTAGGCGCGAATGGGCAGGATGATCGTTGCCGACAGGTGGTGGATGCCTTGTCGAAACGTGGCCATCAGCTACAGGTATTGACTTCCAATCACCGCGTCCCGTCGATGGGTTTTCCCGGGCAGAAGGGGGTATACCGCCACTTGCAGCTGCATGATTCTGAAGGCATTGAATGCAGGTTGGGTGTTTCATATGCAGCCACTTATGAGCAAGAGCTGATACAAGCGCGGATGCTGTATAATCGGCTGGATCATTTTCAGCCTGATGTCGTCTATGTTTGGAACATGCAGGGAGTCTCGAAATCGCTATTGTTTAACCTTCAGAATCAAGACACACCCATTGCTTATGATTTGCATAGCAACTGGTTAAGCCCGCATCTATTTGAGCTAGACCCTTGGTTTACTTGGTGGCAACGCAACCAAAGCTTACGTTCGAAGTGCTATCAGTTCTATTTGAAATTAAGCGGTTTAGCGCGACGGCGCTTAAGGTACTTTCCAGTAGGTACGGTTACGGATCTGGATATATCGAATGGATATGTCTGTAGTGAGAGCCTGCGCGCTGATCTAGTGGCTGCTGGTGTGGCACAAGCGGCCACACTGCCAGTGATATATCCTGCTTTAAATACGGAGGCCTTGTTGTCCAAAATCTCCTATCATCCAGCTCGGAAGTTTATGTGGGCAGGGCGGTTAAATGCCAGTAAGGCTCCTGGGATCGCGCTGAGAGCAGTTGAAATATTGAAGGGCCGTGGCATATACGTCTCACTCGATTTTTATGGGATGGGAATGCCCTCCGAGCGTAAAGCAATGCGTAACTTGATTGATCGTGCGGGCTTAAGTGATTCAGTGCGGATGCTGATGATTCGCCCGGGAGAGCTGGTTTCGAAATATCCCGAATACGATGCCTTACTTTTTACCAGTTGCTGTAATGATCCTTTTCCAATTACTCCACTAGAAGCAATGCTCTCTGGATTGCCGAGTATTCTGGCACGAGATGGTGGCATCGAAGAAATCGCCAAAGATGGTGAGATCGCACTGCTCTATGACGCCGGCGATGCCGAGGCATTGGCAGATGCAATGGTGCGAATGATGAATATTGAAGATGGCGGTTCCGCCATGGCAAAGAAATGTATGGAAAGATTGCAAGTGCAGCATTCTCTCGACACTTTTGTGCCTCAAATCGAAGCGTTTCTCTCTGCTTCGATTCAATCTTGAGGCACACATCTAATTATGTCCCAGCAATTTTATATATCCGGTGTTAATTTTGATCAGTCGATTCCAGTGATGGATCGAGAGCAAATTGACATGTTGCTGATGATTGACGATGGCGATGACGATTCAGCCACCTTGGTGCAGGAATTGTTCGGGCTCTTTCAAAGTGAAGGTTCGGATAAGTTCAAGAACTTAGATGTCGTCTGTGCGGCGAATGATATACAAGCGCTGCGAAAGATAGTACATTTCGTCGCAGGCAGTGCTGGTAACCTTGGTCTTGCACGTTTGTCAGGTTTTTATCGCGGGATCGAACAAGCGATCGATCACGGCAAGCTGACAGATTTGACTCAATGCGCGACGCCAATCCAAACTGCGTTTCGCGAAGCATGCGAAGCCTTTGCTGCAGAGTTTAGTGTGTGACTTTAGCCTCGTTGTAGATTTTATCGTATGGTGACTGGATTGTTGGAAAATATATCGTCAAACGGAGTGACTTTACGAGGCAATCTGTCGTAGAACATAGAGGATGTCTTTGATTGATCGATATGTTTTAAAGGAATGGGCGATGGGCTTTGCACTGACACTTAGTGTGATTGTCGGCATCTTGATTCTTCAAAATATGTATGACAGCCTGCCGGACCTCTTAGAGATGGGAGCGAGTTTTGGTGAGGTGGTGTTTTATTACATGCTAGCTCTGCCGACCTATTTGCCTTCGGTCTTGCCGATTGCGTTCTTAGTATCACTGTTGTTTTCGCTCGGCACCTTGCATCGTAATAATGAGATTACCGCGATGCGTGCTTCTGGAGCAGGACTGTTTCGTATCAGTCGTTCGCTATGGTTGGCGGGATTTATGCTCTCCGGATTGCTGTTTTATCTAACAGCGTCAGTCGTGCCATACTCGGTAGAGCGTGCGCGTACATTTTTTGACAACCTAGAATATGCGGCAGTGGAGCAAGATGTTAGTGCGATTAAGCAGCAAGGCCTAGTCTATAATTTGGGGTTTGATAATCGTAAGGACGGACGTCTGTGGTTCATGGATCGCTTTAGTGAGCGTGCTTGGCTTGGGCTCGGTGTGAATGTCCACACGCGAGACGAGGAGGGTCAGGAGTTAAACCGAATCTCGGCCAGTGAGGCGTATTTCGATGATACGCAGGGGTATTGGGTGTTTCTCAATGGACGCGAGCTCATGCTTGATCCTGAGACCGGCGATCCGATGCGCACCATTCCTTTCAAGCAAAAGAGCTTTGAGGAGTTTCACGAAGATCCTAGTTTAATGCTGGCCTTGCATAAAGATCCAAAGGGGCTGTCGTTATTTGAATTGCGCCGAATTATCGAGACCGTTCCGCCCGAAGAAAATCCTGTCGTGCACGCGTATTTGGTGCGTTATTTTTCGCTATTAGCCGCGCCTTTTAGTTGCTTGGTCGTCGTGGGATTAGCGGTGCCGTTTGCTGTCTCTGGCGTGCGGACCAATCCAATGATCGGGATTTCTAAGTGCATGGGCTATTTCCTAATTTTTTATGTATTGATCAGTATTGCGACGATCTTGGGGGATCGACAGATCATACCGGCACTGTTGGCAGCGTGGTTGCCGAACCTGGTAATGTTTGGAGCTGGAGCCTGGCTGTTTCGACAAGCGCGCTAGTGCTTAGTATTTATGGATATTTCTAAGGATAACGTGCTCCGTTTGAAGCGCACTGCACGGGAGGGAGCGTTTGGACATCCTTGGGTTCGATTAGACGATTTGGATCTGACAGATTGTATACTGATTGATGGCAGCGCGGCGACTTTGATTACAGCTAATGGTCATGCGCTTGGCAGCGGCGTTTTCGATCGTCGCAATCTGGCAGCGGCGTGGCGGCGTTTCAGCTGGGCCGAAGCGGTGGCGTTTGATGAGAGTTATATCGCTGATACGATTCAAGAAGCGCTGGCCCGTCGTGGTGAAAGCAACTGTCAGCGACTCATCAGTTCCGATGCGGATTATTTGCCCGGGTTGATTGTGGAGAAATATGCAGACGTACTAACTATTACTGCTGAGACCGCGGCGGCGGATGCGCACCTCGATATGATCGCAGAACTTTTGAAAGAGCAGCTTGCGCCTCAGGAAATTGTTTTTCTCAATAATTGCGAAAGTCGAGCTGTTTATAGCCTCGAGCGTGACGTACGCACATTAAGTGGTAATAATCTAAAAGGCCGCTGGGTTGAAATTGATGAGCTCAGTTATCGACTTGATTTGATGCAGCCGCAGAAGCCACGATTTTTTTTAGATCAACGCGAACAACATTCGCTCGTTGGTAGTCTCTGTGAGGGGCGTGTTGTGCTCGATGCATTTTCGCACTCCGGAGCCTTCGCGATGCAAGCGCTACGTGCGGGCGCCGAGCATGTGGTCGCCACCGATCTTTCAGAGACCTGTGTGAAGGCCATCGGCGCCAATGCGCAGCGGAATGAGTGCTTTATTGAAACGATTGATTGTGACGCTGCGGCATTTTTGGCGGAGCGCACGGTTGGGGATTTCGACTGTATCATACTCGATCCACCGAGTGAAATGGCAGCAGATCTTGATGCCTTGAAGCAGTTGCACGTCAGCGCATTCCGTTGCTTACCGGCAGGCGGGGTGTTGGCGACTTATTGCCGGTCAGAGACGATCACACTGGAAGCATTCGAGCGTCTGGTGTCGACTGCGGCTGCTGAAGTCGGCCGCGAAGGTCGGATTTTCGCACGTACAGGGCAGCCGTTTGACTTTCCGACACTGCTGAATTTCCCTGAAGGAAACATCTTAAAGGGGCTTATTTTGCAGGTCGAGTAGCGCTGTCAATTTCGGCGGCGTGCTTACGGAAAGAGAGCAACTCTTCTTTAATCACAGGGAGAAGTAGATAGACTCCGATTAGATTCGGGAAGCACATGCCCAGAAGCATACCGTCGGAGAAGTCTGTGACGGCTCCGAGCGACATCGACGCACCGAGTACGATGCAGAGACAAAACAGGAGTTGGTAAGAAATCTTCACTATCTTACTGCTCCCAAACAGGCTCGCCCATGCTTGTTGCCCATAATAAGACCACGAGATCATGGTCGAAAACGCGAATAGTGTGACAGCGACAAACAGCACAAAAGGGAACCATGAGATGACGGATCCAAAGGATTTGGAGGTGATTGCAATGCCATTGCCGGCACTACCCAGCGCTTCGCCGTAATTACCGGTGATGACAATCACTAGTGCCGTTAGCGAACAAACCACGACGGTATCGATGAATGGTTCAAGGAGCGCGACGATCCCTTCACTCGCGGGTTTGCTTGTCTTGACTGCTGCGTGTGCAATCGGGGCGGAGCCGATACCAGCTTCATTCGAAAAAGTGCCGCGCTGTATGCCGACCAACATCGCTCCAATCAAGCCTCCCACGTAGGCATCTGGAGTGAACGCTTGACTCACTATCAACGCAATCGCTTGAGGGACCTCAGCAAAATGGGTGAATAAAACGGTCAGCGCACCAAAAATGTAGATTATGCACATTAAGGGCACGAGTTTGGCTGTGACACTTGCAATACGAGTAATGCCGCCAATAATCACTACGCCTACTAAGAGGGCGATGACTACTCCAAAGACCCAGTGGTGTTCGGCTAATATACTCTCACTGCCGCCGCTGATTTCAACAAATTGTGCGCATACTTGATTGATCTGAAACATGTTTCCGCCGCCGAGGGATGCACCCACGCATAAGATCGCAAATATGACCGCGAGCACCGAGCCTACGACTCCCATCGCTTTGCCGCGTTCGGCTAAACCCTTTTTTAGATATTTCATCGCGCCGCCGCTCACTGTGCCATCGGCATCAATATCACGATAGCGTACCCCCAATGTGCATTCGGCAAATTTGGTCGTCATGCCTACTAGGCCAATCACCACCATCCAGAAGGCTGCCCCTGGGCCTCCCTTAGAGATCGCAATCGCAACGCCAGCGATGTTGCCCAGGCCGACGGTGGCCGAGAGCGCTGCTGTGAGTGCCTGAAAATGACTAATTTCACCAGGGTCGGACGGCTTTGAGTATTTGCCGCTAACCGTGCGTAGGGCTAATCCAAGAAATCTGAAATTGATGAATTTAAAGTATACCGTCAGGAAAATCGCAGAACCTGCGAGCCAAATGAGTATGAACGGGATCTCTTGTCCCGCGATGGTGAATGGTTTGAAAAAGATAATTTCAAAGATCTTCTCAGTCCAAGGAGCGACGGCGTTATTGATCCTGTAGTCCAGACTCTCCTCGCTGGCATGAGCGGTACTGACTAGTAGCGGCAGAAAAGGAAGAAGGTGTAGGTAAGTGAGGAGACGTAGCATATTAGCGAAAGGGGGCAGATTCGTGAGCGTAGATCTAAAGGTAAAAAAATCGCACCAATAATGATGCGATTTTTCGTTTGCTAAAGTGTATTCGTGTTATGCGTCTTCTTTTTTACTTTCGACTTCGCCGTTCTCGGGAGCTTCGACTACTGGGGTGCTGGCTTCGACTTGTTTGCTTTCTGCGCGTGGGCTCTGCGTTGGTTCATCTTCGGCGTCCATCGCATTGCGAACATCATTTTCGATGTCAGATGTCGCTTTTTTGAATTCTTTAATCGATTTACCGAAAGACTTGAAGAGTTCAGGTAGGCGTTTTGCTCCAAAGAGAAGCAGGACGACGAGGAAAATGAGAATCAGCTCCGGTGCACGGAGATTCTGGATAAATGCTAAGAGTTGAATGTTCATGAGTTAACTGGATTAACTATTTATTAGTTTTCTTGGTCGAGATTGCGATAGATTTTTGCGAGCTCCAGTGTTCGAGCGCTGTCAGCGGTCTTGACTGTATTGTTGATTTTCGGGTCCCCTTCGAGGATGTCGGCGGTTAACAGTGTTTCGCTTAAACTACTGGGGCGTGCTTTAAGTACCGCAGTTTCGACACCTGCATGGTTGGAAGTGATGAGGAATTCATCGCCTAGAGCCATGCCATTCCGTATCGTCGCGATACGCTCAAACAGATCGATGTGTACGATCATCGGTTCTTTGTCAGTGATCATGGGCGCGGTTTCGCGTCTTTGACCTTCGGTGACGCGGACGCCATTCGGGCCGCCACAACCCGCAAGGATCAAGGCAAGCGCACAACTAAAGGCGGTGAGAAGTAGAGAATGTAAACGCATAGATGGCTTTAATAAGAGGAGAGCTAGTTCGGTGGGTTGTTTATTTCGTTGCGTTCTCGCGTTTGAGACTGTCCATGCCTGGTTTTTCGAGATTGATGTCGCCTTCGAAGAAACCATGCAGTTGGCGAATACGAGTCGGGTGACGCATCTTACGAAGCGCTTTGGCTTCGATCTGACGAATACGTTCACGAGTCACCTTAAACTGGCGGCCAACCTCTTCGAGTGTTCGTGAGTAGCCATCGGCGAGGCCGAAGCGTAGTGAGAGCACCTTGCGCTCCCGCTCGGTCAAGCTGTCGAGGACGTCGGTGATTTTTTCGCGTAATAAGCTATACGCTGTCATGTCGTAAGGATTCTCGGCTCCCTTATCTTCGATGAAGTCACCGAAGTTGGTGTCGTCGGAGTCACCCACTGGGCTTTGTAGAGAGATCGGCTGTTGCGCCATCTTCATGATAGACTGCACACGCTCGATCGGAAGGTTCATTTCGTCGGCGACTTCCTCGGCGGTGGGCTCGTGGCCCAGCTCTTGGAGAAGTTGCTTCTGCACCTGCATGACTTTATTAAGCGTCTCGATCATGTGCACCGGGATCCGGATGGTGCGGGCTTGGTCGGCGATGGAGCGAGTGATCGCTTGGCGAATCCACCATGTTGCATAAGTCGAGAATTTGTAGCCACGGCGGTATTCAAATTTCTCAACCGCTTTCATTAGGCCCATGTTACCTTCTTGAATCAAGTCGAGGAAGGAGAGGCCACGGTTAGTGTATTTCTTTGCAATCGAGATGACGAGGCGAAGGTTGGCTTCGACCATCTCAGTCTTGGCTTTGTGCGCTTGACGCATGCCAACACGGACTTCGCGGATGATCTCCATGAATTCGCGCGCATCCATTTTGAACTCAAGTGTGAGCTCCCCGAGGCGTTTTTTGGTGGCTTTGATGTCGACTTTCTTCTTGCGGCGAGTGGCAACTTTGCCGGCGGATTCGAGATCGTCGTAGAGGTCGGAAATTTCGCGATAAACTGGAGTCAGATTACTCAGGAAATCTTCAAAGACCTTGAGCTTGAGGCAGTATTTACGCAGTACGAGGCGCAGCTCAGTCTCGTATTTCTTCATGCGAGTGCGAGAGCGCTTCTCATTCGAGCTGTTGCCGGACTTGGTTGCTGTGAGCTGGCTATCCCATGCGGCGTAGATGCGCTCGCCGAGTTTGTGTGCTTGTTCGAGCAGCTTTGGTAGGCTGTTGAAATAGATTTCACGACTCTCAATCTTTTTATCGAGCACGACGCGGTCGAAGCGTTCTTCGCGATTGAGTAGCTTCTGGACGATGTTGTTTTGGAACTCGAGCGTCAGTGCTGTGGAGAAGAGGGCATCTTGGGCACGCAGTTCGGCCTTCTCAATACGCTTGGAGATGGCGACTTCTTCCTCTCGAGTCAGCAATGGCACTTGGCCCATTTGCTTGAGATACATCCGAACAGGATCGTCGAGAATGTCGTTTTGGGAGGTGCGGACTTCTTTCTCTTCGGTCTCTTCCTGGCGAGCCTTGAAGGCTTCAACTTCGGTGTCGTCGAGGATTTCGACTTCGAGGTTTTGAAGAATAGAAATGATGTTTTCGATTTCGTCAGGATTGCTGACGCTATCGGGCAAGGCTTCGTTGATGTCCTTATAGGTAAGAAAGCTCTGCTCTTTTGAAAGTCGGATAAGGTTGCGGATGCGCTCATTCAACTTCTCCTGTGCTTTCGCGGAGAGTTTGCGCTTTTTAGGTACAGCTTTTTCGATCTCCCTCTTAATCTCTTCTGCTGTGACTACCTTTTTTTTGGCTGTTTTACTAGCAGGAGTCTTTTTTGCTGCAACCTTCTTGGCCGGCGACTGTTTCTTAGCTGCTTTTTTGACTGGCACTTTTTTGGTCACGCTCTTCTTGGCCGGGACTTTCTTAGCTACTTTCTTAGCTGGCACTTTTTTGGTCACGTTCTTCTTGGCCGGCGTCTGTTTCTTAGCTACTTTCTTAGCTGGCACTTTTTTAGTCACGCCCTTCTTGACCGGGACTTTCTTAGCAACCTTCTTGGCTGGCACTTTCTTAGCAACCTTCTTGGCTGGCACTTTTTTGGTCACGCTCTTCTTGGCCGGTGCTTTCTTAGCAACCTTCTTGGCCGGCGCTTTTTTAAGGGGTACCTTTTTCTTCGCGACTTTTTTGACCGGCGCTTTTTTTGCGGCGGCTTTCTTGGTCACTGTTTTTTTTGCGGTAGTTTTTTTCGCTGCGGACATAATGTGGTGTGATTGCTTGGAAAGGGGACGACTTTGTTTAAATTTTGAGTTGGTGTGGTGCGGCAAGTTCCTTGCTAGCGGCTTTTACTTTGCGCATGAGACCTAGCTGATCTTCGGGCGATGCGTTGGCGACTTTTTGCCTTAGAGTATTCAGTCGAGTTTTTAAGTAATTGTTGTAAAGGAAGTTGAGATAATTGTTGATTTGATACTCAGCTAAGTCGGCTTCAACATCTAGGTCTCTAGAGTGTAGGTCGGCGATTAGTTGGCGGTCTTCAATCGTGTCGATGAGATTTTCGATATTTGAAGTATTTTCAATCAATCCTTCGCGTAGTTCGGCGAGGATGCGTTTGAGGAGACGGCCGGCTGGCGATGTGCTATTAATCCAATCGTAATCAATTATTTCTGAGATTGCTGCGCTGTGTTCGGGAAAGTGTAGAACGAGCCAAAGTAGCTCCCATGTCCCGTCTGTCAATAGCGTGTCTGTACTGACTTTTTTGGTGGCTTTTTGCTGATTCTGACCTGAGTGGTACGTTTGAGGCTTAGGGGATTTTTTGAAATCAACCAGTGCCGCATGGGAATCGACATTTAGAAGCTTTGAGGCGGTCTGTATGTAATCTTCGCGAGCAACCTCGGAAGGGACGTGCTGTAATAGATCGAAGATGTTACGCAGGGCAGTGGTTTTCTCGTTGGTGCTGGGGGCGCGGTCTTCGGGCAGGCTCTCGGAGATGGCCAGCTCGATAGCACTTTTTGAGTTTGCGCGGAGCGGTTCGAGTGCGGCGGCGCCGTGCTGACGCAGTAAGTCGTCGGGGTCGGCTTTTTCCGGGAGCAATAGATAGCGGAACTCGAGGCCTGCCTTGAAGGCTAGTGGGAGGGCGCGCAGGGCCGCTTTGCGGCCTGCTTTGTCGCCATCCAATAAACATTCGACGGTATTGGGCTGGTAGCGCCGCATCAGATGGAGTTGGTCGTCGGTGATTGCGGTGCCCTGTGGAGCGACCGCGGTGTGCAGGCCGACGGACCAGCAGCGAATCGCGTCGAGTTGACCTTCAACGAGAAGGAAGCTGCCGCCTTCTTTAAGATGCGTGCGGGCGTGATCCATACCGAACAGAATGCGGCCTTTGTGGAAAATCTGCGTTTCGGGTGAGTTGACGTATTTGGCTTCGCGGGCTGGATCGTCTGCGGGGGTTTGCTCCAGTTGACGTGCGGTAAAGGCGACGACGCGCCCTTGCACATCGCGAATCGGCACCATGAGGCGGCCGCGGAAGCGTGATTTGAAATTGTCGTGAAAGTTTTCGTTGTCGCGGGCAAAGAACAATCCGCTTTGACGCATCGCGGCGGCGGGGATGCCACGCTCTTTAAAATAGAGCGCGAGTGCATTTCGCGCGACGGGCGCATAGCCTATTTTGACTTCATCTGCGGTCTCGATCGTGAAGCCGCGTTGATCTTGCCAATATTTACGCACGGGTGCGGCTTCTTCGGACTCAATAAATTGCTGGTGAAACCAAGTCGTGGCGAGTTCATGGATTTCGAAGATTTGCTTGCGCAGCGACATTTCTTCGCGTGAGGGGCCACCGGCTTCGTATTCGAGGGTGATGTTAAACTTCTTAGCAATGAACTCGATGGCTTCAGGGAATTCGAGGTTCTCGACCTTCATGATGAAGGTGAAGCAGTCGCCGCCTTCGCCGGTACTGAAGCATTTATAGAAGCCGCGGTCGGGGTGGACGTAAAACGACGGGGTCTTCTCCTGAGTAAACGGGCTGAGACCTTTCCATGAACTACCTGCTCGCTTGAGTTCGACGTAGGGAGACACGAGATCCACCAAATTCACTTGGTGTTTGATCGTTTCGACTGATTTTTGCGCAATGCGGGCCACGTATTAAATATATAGGATGCGAGTGGTGCTAGAAAATTGGCCTGCTTGAAGCTCAGCGAAGTCGGGTGATTGAGGCTTCAGCCTCGTTGCGAAGCCGGTGATTCGGTGCGAGCTGGATGAAGTCTTCATAGAGCACGATTGCGGACGAATTGTTCCCGCTGATTCGCTCATAGCCACGGGCGAGTGAGAGGGCGATCTCGGGGCTGCGGGGAAAACGGACGTAGGCGGTCTCTAATTCGGCGAGGAAGTCTTCTGGCTTTTTTGTGCGTTGAATCACGCGCAGATAGTCGAGGGTGTAGCCGATCTCTTGTGGTGCGAGTCGTGTGGCCTCCAGTGCGGTGGTCTCCGCGTTCTTAGCTTGTCCGTCGAGTCGGTATGCGAGTGAGAGTTGATTCCAAATGTCGGCGCGGGCGTTGGCACGGCCGAGTGCTTGCCAATAGAGCTGGATGGCTTGTTTGTAATCGTGCTCCATGGACTCGCTTTCGGCATCTGCCAGTAGCTGTTCTAAGCTGCGTGGTGCTAGGGCGGGGCGAATTGCCTCGAGGGCGGCTTCGGCGGGTTCGACTTCTAATGCGGGTGTGTTGGCCATGGCTTCGGCGCGCTCCATGTCTGCGATGACTTGTGCCTTCCCAGTTGAGGGATCACCAGCGTCAATAATTGTTAGGTCGGTGACTGCTGCTGAGGTGTCGGCTACGAGTTTGGCTGCAGCTTCTTTGGCGACAGCTTCTTTGGCGGCAGCTTCTTTGGCGGCAGCTTCTTTGGCGGCGTTAGACTTGGTCAGTTCTGCTTGTAAGGCTACTTGAGCACTGCGCCAACGTTCAAGTTCGCCGCGGGCGTTGGCCCATTCACTGGCATCGAGAGCGCCAGGAAATTGTTTGTCGAGTTGAGTGATGGCTGTTTCGGCAGCGGTCCAGTTTTTTTTGCGAAGGTGGATCTCAAGAATACCGAAGAGTGCGGGAAGAGCATTGGGGTCGTCGCTGTTGGCGGCGATGTTTAGCCAACGTTCGGCCTGAGGTAGGTTGTCGAGTTGCTTAAAAAGTGTGCCGATTGCGACTGCAGTTTCTGCGGAGGGTGTACTATTTTCCGGATCGACGCTTTTTAAATAAGCGTCGAGGGCTGGCTGAGTCAGCTGTGCCTGTGCGCGAAATTCGCCAAGGCGTAGCCAAAGTTCGGCGTTGATGGCGTCGGGATCCACCGCGACGAGCGCTTCGAGTAGCTCGTAAGCGGCGGCGGATAGATTCGCATTTTCTTGAGCGCGGTAGGTTTGGAAGAGGAGTTCTAGGTCGCTTGGTGCCTGAGCATAAGCGGCGCTAAGGTAAAAGGCAGCTTCAGGAGTATTGCCAAGCGCGTGGTGGATGTCACCGATTCGTTGAAGGATTTCGGGGTCGTTGGGGTATGCTTGAGCAAGTATTTCGAGTGTGGCGAGTGCTGCGGTCTCGTCGCCAGAAGTGCGTAGTTGCGCCGCCTGATTGAGGCTGTTGGCTCTCTTTTCTTCTGGCCCGCTGCAACCTGCGAAAATCGCGAGTATCAGAGGGATTAGGATGAAGATTACTTTTTTGGTGTTTGCTTTTAGCATAAGCAGCAATTTGTTGCGAAGGGTGTGTATTACTGGAGATAAGACCACAGTGTTACCGTCACTTTCGTTTCCCTTGTTTGGGTGTCAAGTGGATAGGCGGGCGTTGTGCCTTGATTTGATGCTGTTTCGCTGGATTTGCGGGGCGTTGCTTCTCTTGGGTGTTTTTTGGGTGCCGTCGGCTGCGAGTGCGCAGGAGGGCTTGCCGCCACGTGCGCCATTGGGCTTGGTCTGGGAGGTGCCAGTGCTAAAGGGGGAACTTTATTACTCTGAAGTGTCGGCTTTGGTTGAGACGTATGAAGCTAGGGTGGGCACCTCGTTGGTACCGAGTAAGCGTGGCAAGGTGGGCATTAAAGTAAACACACGGAGTGGTCGTGGTTTGAGCACGCCGTTACAATTGCTTCGAGCTGTGATCGAGGTATTGGAAGCACGTGGCTTTGCGCGGGATTCGATCTTGATTGTGGACTATTCAGCGTATCAGTTGCGGCAGGCTGGTATCATGCCTTCGATCAGCTCGGATCAGGGCGATTTTGAGGGTTGCCCAGTATATGCGCTCGATAGTGAGCAGCATTATGATCTGGATTGGTTTTATGATAGCCCGTTGCCGCCGAGCTTAAATCAAGAACCGCAGTTATTCGGTGGCTTGGGGCGCGGTAGTAGTGCGCTGAAGGTCGGTGCTAAGGAGCGAAAAAGTTTTTTGGCAGCGCCGCTATTGTTTGAGGTGGATTTTTGGTTGAATTTGGCGGTCGGGGTGGATGATGCTGCACTGGGCGTGGATGGTGCCCTGGCGAATGCGACCTTGTGGAATGTAAGTAACAGTCAGCGCTTTCTTGGTAATGAGGCGACTGCATCGTCCGCCGTTGCAGAGATCGCAGCGATTCCGGAGCTAAATGAGCGAATGGTGCTGCATTTTATTTCGTTGGATCGCTATCAGTATATTGGTGGGCCGCTTTTTAAATCCCGCTATTCTCGATCGGAGCCGTTGTTATGGATGAGTTCGGATCCAGTCGCCATTGATCGCTTGTTGTGTGATAAGATCAATAAGCACCGGCGGTTGGACGGTTTCCCAGAGATTTCGCCGCTGCCGCGTCAGTTGCCCTTTGCCGCTAGTCTGGGCTTGGGAGTGTTTGATAAATCGCGTATTCGGATACAGCGTTTAGTACTGGTTGCTCCAGCAAAAAACGACCAATCATTTTCAGAGAAGGACGAGGCGATCCCGTCGAATGGCGACTTTGAGTTAGAATAATTACCGATGTGCGAAGAAACACCTTGAACTGAGACGAAAAGCCTCGTTCTTTCCTTCTTATGCAGATCGCGGACTATTATCCGATTCTTATTCAATTTTCTATCGCAGCCAGTATAGGTGCGGTCGTTCTGGTAGCGTCGCATATTTTTGGGCAGCGCGGCACTTCGGTTGGCCTTAAGGATACGCCTTACGAGTGTGGTATGTTGGCTGAAGGTTCCGGCCATGCGCGGTTTGCGGTGAAATTCTATGTCACAGCGATGCTTTTTATCCTGTTCGATATCGAAGTCATCTTTCTGATGCCCTGGGTGCTAGTCTTTCGCGAGTTCCTGGCTGCAAGCTTGCCGATTTTATTGCCGATTTTCTTCTTCCTCTTTGTGATGGTCCTCGGACTTTTCTACGAGTTGAGGAAGGGTGCGATTGAGTGGGATCAGTAAACCTGGCCTGGCTGGGCTTGTTTGCAATGTTCTCGTTTTGTTGCTTGGCCTGAGCCTCCGGGTTCATCCGCGGCTGTTATTTATTCTGTTATTTATTCAAACCCTTTGACAATAGACGCTCTCGTTTCACATATAAGCTATGCGTATTGACCGCTACATCGCTCAAAATCGTGTGATCGATCTCAAGAGCACCGACTTCAAGGGTGCATTGTCGGAACTGCTGAACGTTTTCGATTTATCGAAAGACAGAAAGCTGACAAAAAAGGGGCTATTGAGGGATCTGTTGGATCGGGAGAAGCAGATGACGACTTATTTAGGCAGCGGTGTATGTTTGCCTCATGCGCGAGTGCCGATGAAGCGCAACTATATGATTGCTGTGGGGCGTTGTCCGAATGGGTTGCGCTACGATGGGCAAACTGAGTATCAAGGTATCCGCTACGTCTTTCTATTACTCGCATCAGAAAAAGCGCGGAGTTATTTGTATAGCTTAGCATCGCTGGCTCGTGTGTTTCAGGATGATTCGCACATGGAGCGCTTGGCGGCAGCCGAGTCGTTGCCAGACTTTCGTCGTGAGCTGAAGTTGGTTTTCGGGGGGGATGGCATCAAGCCGCGTCGGCGTCATGATCGGTTTAATAATTTAATCCTGAAGGAAGCGGCAAAGATCGCCAAAGGGGCGAACTGCACTTCGGTCTTGGTTTTTGGTGATACTTTTGGCGGTGGGGTCGAAGTGGGGCGAATGTTTAAGGGGTTTAAAACAGTGCTGATTGCACATGGCACATCAGATTCAGTGACAGAGCGGAATGATATTGATGCGATCTTGCCGATACGTTCGTTTAGTAATCATCGCTTTTCTCAATTGCGTAGTGCGGTATTGATTGGCCTGACGCGCGGTATCTTTTCGAGCACTGAGCGCTTATGCTGCGTGGGTGGGCTGCCGCAAAGTAATCAATTCGACAGTATTACGGTGGTCGATGTGGAGCGCGAATTTCAGACCATGCTGATGCAGAAGTCCGATATGCTGCCGGCGGGGGTCAAGGCTGAGGTGGTTGAGCGCGTGCTCGCCATTGCCACTGAGCTAGCTGTTGAAGGCCGTGAGGGGCATCCTGTTGGGTGCTTGTTTGTATTAGGTAATTCAGATGAAATCATTGAATACACCAAGCCGCTTATTTTGAATCCATTTTATGGATATAAGGATGAGGATCGGAACATCCTGAACCCGTTCATGGACGAAACAGTCAAAGAGCTATCTTCGATTGATGGTGCATTTATTATTCGTGGTGATGGGGTATTAATTTCCGCAGGCTCATTGATTCATGCGCCAGATTATACTCATAATTTGCCCAGTGGCTTGGGTAGTCGTCATGCCGCGGCTGCGTCGATCACTCAAGTCGAAGATTGTCTTTGCGTTGTCGTTTCCGGCAGCACCGGACAGGTCACACTTTTCCGACGCGGCGAGATGTTGCCGTTGATTGAAAAAGCGCTAGTGCGTAATAGTTGATAGTAGAAGATTAATGGTGCCTCCAACATTTTGCTGAATTCAGCTAAAGAACTGATTTTCAGTTCGCCAACAAACGACTTTCCACAAACAACTGCCCTCTATGTCTCGTATTGAAAAAGCCTTCGCTACTGCCCGTGCCGAAAACCGTGCCGCTTTTGTCGGCTATTTATGTGCTGGCGATCCTGACTTTGAAACATCTGTCAAAGCATGCCGTGCGGTGATTGATGCAGGCGTCGATGTACTGGAGTTGGGCGTGCCATTTTCGGATCCGCTCGCGGATGGATCGACCAATCAACTGGCCGCGCAACGTGCACTTGAAAGTGGAAGTACCAGCACCCGTGTGCTGGAGTTAGTCAAAGCGGTGCGTGCATTTAGCGACGTACCGATTGTTTTCTATACCTATTACAATCTGGTCTTCGCTTGGGGTAGTGAAGCGTATGCTAAGCAAGCAAAAGCTGCGGGGGTCGATGGTATACTCACTTTAGATCTGCCGCCGGAAGAAGCTGGCGATCATTTAGTCGCGTGTGAGAAGCATGGGTTGCAAACTGTATTTATCGTCGCACCAACCACTCCAGACTCGCGCTTAGAAACGATCTGTAAGGCAGCTACTGGATTTGTTTATTACGTATCACGTGAAGGTGTGACTGGTGAGCAAGCTGCGATGTCGGATGGTATTAAGGCACGCGTTGATGTGATTAAGCAGTACACCGATCTGCCAGTCGTGGTTGGCTTCGGCATTTCCAATGCCGATCATGTCCAGACAGTCGCACAGGCAGCCGACGGCATCGTTGTTGGCAGTGCGATTGTAAACTGCATTGCAGATAATCTCGGTGTTACGGCTGCGATTGAGTCGGCATTGACTTCGAAAATGAATGCCCTGACTGCAGGCAATGCCTTGGCAAAATCTTAGAGAGTTGCATTCCCTGTGGAGAGCTATCGCTGCTTTTATGTGGCTCGGAGCCAACGTGTTCTGCTGTTGACCAGTACATGAATACCATCAACGTCTGTCGTATCTTGGGTAATACATGAGTATGCACACACACAGTGATGATCGGATGGCCTGCCCTTCATGTGACCAGTTGTATGACATGTCAGGCTTAGAGGATCGACAAAAGGCTCGTTGTGGAACCTGTAATCATCTTCTCGCTAGCTATCGGAAGCATGCGTATGCGCATGTGGTGGCATTTTCTATCAGTGGTTTGATATTCTTTGTATTGGCATGTCGCTATCCTTTTATGTCCTTTAAATCGAGTGGCATGGAGAGTGTCATGACGCTGCCGCAAGCAATTACGCAGATCAAAGGTGAGGGGATGTGGGATCTCGCAATTTTAGTGGCTTGTTTTATTTTAATCATTCCTGCCTTGGTGATGGTCTTAACTGGAGCACTGGGCATTTCGCTTTTAGCTGGCTGGCGTAATTACTGGGCGAAGGATGTCGCAAAGTTGATTTTTCATTTGCAGGTGTGGAGCATGGTAGAGGTTTTTTTTATCGGGGTCTTGGTTAGTTTGTTTAAAATTGCGCACATGGCGACGGTGGGTATCGGTATTGCGTTTTGGAGCTATGCGGCATTTGCCATATTCTTTACCTTGATGTTGTCGAATTTGGACACGTTTTATACCTGGAAACGCTTGGAGGAGCTTGAGCCATGAGCCGAGTGACTGCTGCCTCCAAAGGATTGGCGTCGTGCCACTTGTGTCAGAAGGTTGCAAGTGTCGAGCTGGATAAGTGCCCGCGTTGTGGGACTGCGCTGCATTCGCGAAAGTCGAATAGTTTGAATCGCACGTTGGCCTTACTTTGCACCGCGACGATTTTATATATTCCGGCTAATATTTGCCCAATTATGATTACCGATCAGTTGGGCAGTTCGATCGAAAGTACGATCCTTGGGGGTGTGGTGCTGCTGATTCAGATGGATTCGATACCTGTCGCTGCGATCATATTTATTGCCAGTGTGATGGTGCCAGTTGGGAAGTTGCTGTCTTTATTTTATTTATGTTGGACGGTTAAGTTTGGTTCGTCGGTGAGCTCTCGGCAGCGCACGATTGCTTATCGTATTACGGAGTTGATCGGTAAGTGGTCGATGATCGATGTGTTTGTGGTATCGATCCTGGTGGCGCTGGTTCACATCGGAAAAGTTCTGGTGATTCGCCCAGGGATTGCGTCTATTGCATTTGCAGCTTTAGTGATCGTGACAATGATCGCGGCTGAAGGATTCGACCCTAGATTATTTTGGGATAAAGAGGAAGAAAATCATGACTGATATAGCTAAACCTACTATAGATAAGCGTAATCGCCTCTCGGTGATATGGATTATCCCGCTTGTTGCGCTTGCATTAGGCCTCTGGATGGTCGTCGACAAAAAGATGTCTGAAGGGCCTGTGATACAGGTTAGCTTTAAGACCGCCGAAGGTATCGTTGCCGCGAAGACGAAGGTCAAGTATCTGAATGTTGAAGTCGGTCAGGTTGAAGCGATTTCGTTGAATGATTCAATGGACGGAGTCTTGGCTTCAGTACGTATTGATCATGATGCAAAGCATCTACTCTACCAAGACACTCAGTTTTGGGTCGTTCGTGCTCGTGTCGGCGCTGGAAACATCAGCGGTTTGAGCACTTTGCTGGGAGGCGCGTATCTAGAGCTGTCGCCGGGCCAGAAAAAAGCGACACACTTTAAGTATGTCGGTTTGGAAACCCCGCCTTTGACCCCCGCAGGCGCGGCTGGTATTAAGCTAAATCTGTATAGCGAACACGCAGCTTCTGTGAGCACTGGCGATGCCGTCTTATATAATGGCTATAAAGTTGGTCGCGTTGAAGGTATGGGGTTTGACGAGACGCAGCGTCTTGTACACTACGATCTCTTTATTGATGCGCCTTATGATCGACTCGTGAATGGCGCTGTGCGCTTCTGGAATATCAGTGGTATTTCGGTTAATGCCTCAGCAGGAGGGATTGATATTAAGACAGGTTCGTTGGATACAATCTTGCTTGGAGGCGTGGCTTTTCGCTTGCCCGATGGGGCTGAGGCAGGTGCACCAGTAGAGAATGGGGCAGATTTTAAACTTTATGATAGTTATGCAGCGCTACAGGAGCAGCCTTATGAGTATTCGTTGGAGTATGTTGTCCAATTTAGCCAATCGCTGCGTGGTCTTCTACCAGGGGCCCCGGTGGAATATCGAGGGATTCCAATCGGCAGCGTGAGACGTATTATGACGACTGAGCTATTAGCTGATCCTGGAGAGCAACGCGGGGTCGCGATTCCTGTGTTGATTAAGATCGAACCGGGTCGCTTGGGGCTGGCAGATACGCAGGAGTCGGTGAATCTGATTAAACAAAGTTTGACTGAAAGTGTCCCTCAAGGGCTACGGGCAAGCCTTGAGACTGGGAGTATCATTACGGGTAGTTTATTTATTAATATCGATTATTATGATGGTGTTTCCTCGGCTGAACTTGGGGAGTATGATCAATATTCTTTGATTCCTAGTGTTGAAACTGGTTTCGCTCGAATCGAGCAGCAGCTCTCGGATTTTTTAACCAAGGTAAATGCATTGCCGATTGAACAAACGATGCAGAATTTCGATGGCATGGTCACCACAATGACCGAACTCATGGAGTCAGTGGATGAGTTCCTGAATGATCGAAACACACAAAATTTAAGCGCGGAAATGACCGCGACATTGAAAGATGTGCGTAAGATACTCGGCGGTCTGTCTCCGGATGGTCAAATCTTTCAATCGATCGAGGGCAGTGTGAGTAAAATCAATCAGACACTTTATAATCTCGATGAACTAACACGGACCCTCAGCGATAAGCCGAATGCATTGATTCTTCCAACTAACTTCCCTTCAGATCCACTTCCAGGAGCCAATCACTAATGAGAATACCACTATTACTTATCGCCGTCTCGAGCGTGCTCATTTCAGCTTGTTCAACCACGCCTCAAGCGCGTAGCACGTATTTGTTGCGTTCCAGTAGTCACGTGGGCACCGGGGAATTGGTGAAAGTGGGTGATGCGTATCTCGGCACTGTGCAGGTCGCGAGTTACATCGACCAGCCCGGCTTAGTGCTTGAGCTTGCGGAAGGTATGATTCACACCGCGAAGCAGCATCATTGGGCTGAACCCTTGCGTGTGAGTCTGCGCGAATTTTTGAACGTAGAGATTTCGGCGGCAAACGAAGAGGCACTCGCTACGATTCCACCTGGAGGAGCTGCAGCGGATCGTATCGACGTGAGAATTAGTCAGCTGCATGGCAATGCGCAGGGGCATGCTGTATTAGTTGCCAGCTGGAGTCTCAGTTCGGCAAGGCAGCGTCATGAGTATCAGTTTGCTGAGACTACACCTCTCGATGGAGTTGGTTACGAAGCATTGGTGACTGCTGAGACTAAGCTGCTGGTTCAATTGTCTAAGGCGATTGCCCATGAACTGAAGTGACGTTATGTGTGGCTCCATCTGGCCTCATCTTGACCAGCCGTCGATCTTCCAATTTGACTCCATGAGCTTACGGTCACTGCCACCCTGTTCTGGAGTGAACCAAACCTCAAAGCGAGCTCCGTAGTACTGATCCCAATTGCCCTCGTAGATAGTAAAATCGAAGCTTGCGCGAAACAACTCATCTGGCTCGTCCGACCAGCCGATGAGTTCGGCCGAGCTTTGTTTTAAGCTGGACTGCGATAGAGGAACTTCTCCGGTGATTTCGTAGGTCTTCAGGTATAGATTGCCGGGCTCGCCGGGATTACATCGGATAACTGCAGTATAGCGCCCATACCCCCCGGCGAGGGAGATGGAAGGCTCACCTCGTATAATCGCTCCTGTGGGAAGCAGGGCCCGCGCGGATTCCAGGGTCGGATCTTTAAGCAGAGCCTCGAACTCAACCTGCAATTCTCGGACCGCAGCCTTACTCATCCGCCGTTCTTCCGTTTCCGCCTGTTCCATGATCTCCACTGTCACCCCTTGCTCATGCCAAACGACGTAACTTTGCTTCAGCCTAAACCTTTGTTTAATTGGCAGAATAAGTTCTTTTCCCGAGGGTACTGGATCTGCTCCCCTCCTCCAGGTTTTTCCAGACAGGCCGATGCAAGTTCGGGTCTGGTAGTTTTGGGACTCATGTGGGTGAAGTGAGGAAAAATTGCCGTTGTTACTCGTTTGCCATTCTCCTTTTAGAAGCCACCTCCGCGTCGCCAATTCTTTACCATTCATTTGATGTCGCCACCAAGCCGGAGAGGCGGACAGGTACCACTTTAGTAATTCGGGGTAATCACGGTGTAAGATCCCCAGCGCGGGAATTGAGGGGAGAAAGGAAGCATCCGAGGTTCCGGTCGTCTTCAGCGTTGCGATCAGCGCCGCCTGAAAAGAATCCGGGTCCGTCCATTCCGGCTCGCTCGGATGAGGCGGCTGGCTGGTTGGATCCAACAGGACTACGTTTTCTGGCAATGTGAGTTCGTTAGCAAAATTGTCCAGGTCTTCAGCCAACATCGAACCAAAGAACATCGCCATCACCGCCGGAGCCAGAGCAAGAAGACAGCACAGCAGACATCCAAGCGCCGCTAGGCCCCACTTCACTTTTTTTTGTATGAACCATCTGATCGCGCTCACTAGGAAAAATAACAAGCCCAGTCCAAACACTAGGGCAAAGATCGCCGCAAGCCAGATGGGAATTAAAGCGACCGCCGCGCTGCCAAACAGTGCACTCAAACTAATTAGTAGGGGCATCAGGAAAAGGCGCCAGGTAGTGGATCGGAAAAATGCGTTCATCTTTAATAGCTTTTGGGCTTAGCTTTCGATTGTCGATCCTTAGCCACTCACTCCTCCCTGCTGACGCCTTTTCTAAGGTTGATGCACGACTTCAAGCTCCGGCAGGGATTTCTTTAATTCTGTGATCCCATTGGCGGTGACTTGAGTCTGGCTGAGGAATATTTTGCGTAAGCTGCTGGTAGCGTGGAGTGATTCGAGACCGGCATCGCTGATCTGGGTATTGTAGAGGTTCAAGTAGTTGAGGTCAGCAAGCTGGCTAAGTGCGTCTAGTTGCTTGTCGGTTACGTCGGTGCCGTTCAAATGTAGGCGTTGCAGCTTAATACACTGCTCGAGTTGTTGAAAGAAGTCTGAGCTGAGTGCTAATTCACTGCAATCGAGCCAAGTGAGTTTGTTGCGAAACCCGCTGAGCTGCTGGATGGCTTCGTTCAGCTGTCCGGGCCCGACCACGCCGAGGTCGATCCGGATGCTTTCGTCGCCCCATGCATTGTATTCGGCCTTCACGCCCGTGCGACTGATTTGCTCGATCAATTGGTCGGTGTCGGCGTCGCCGAGTTTGACGGTCTCGCTTGCTGCCGCAATGAGCTCCGCTTCGTCCGGCCAGTAGGCGCCAGCCTCGATCCATTGGCGCACGAGATCGATGTCTTCAGAGGAGACTGGGTCTTTCTCTTCGGGAGGCATGGCGTCGTCATCGTCGTGTGGGAGTAACATGCGATACATCAGCTCGCTCTGCTCGACGTTGCCAGGCACGATCGCGGGTAGCTTACTCTTACCGCCTAGGTTAATCGAATGCTGCTCATCTAATCGATAACCTCCTTTTTGTTTGGTCGCACCGTGGCACTTGTAGCAGTTGCGCTCGAAGATGGCTTGAGACGTTTCAAAGAGCGCGATTCTGGGGTCTAACACTTGAGGTATCTGTTTTAGCACAGCGATTGGCGCTGTTATCGGATCGAACTGATCTGTGCCGTTCATTACATCGTCCATCGGGGCGTTGAGAGCCGAGGTGCTGGTTGATTGAGTAACTATGCGCGCTTGGTCCGTATTTTCTTTGCTGCTTTCATCGGCGAATGGAGCGGGTGCGACGGCTTGGCGCTTTTCTTCCTGGAATGGTTTGGAGAGGAAACCTTTGCCGTGTACCAGCTCACCGCCCTGATGGGCGGTCAAGACCATTGTGATAGTGGCGGCGAGGAGTGCCAGCATATAGACCAATTTGCTACTACGTTTGCCTAGCTTGCGATGAATCCAATAACAAAGGTAAGTGGCGACGATACAGCCGGCAAAGATGAGGCCCCAGAATCTGTGTTGTTCGATTTCGTCGCCGTATTGGCCGAACTCTTCGTAGCTGAGGCCAAGTACGACGGTTAGGCCGCAAGATATCAGTAGTAACAAGTGCAGCAAGCCGGTGGCTTGGTTCTTATGTTTGTCGTCGTTTTTTTCGAGTAGAAATTCTAGAAACCAGATCGCTGTGAGTGCTCCGATCGGCAAATGAAGTATGACCATGTGAAAAGGGCCAAAGGGGATCAAGAAATCGGGCATGCTAGAGGCGTGAAGTGGGATTAAGATTAAGAATAGGATTAAGATTAGGAGAGACGCTAACTGCTGACTCCTGAATTCTAACTCCTCTTTCTAAAACAGTGCGGTGATGGGGCGACCTTTATCGGCTACGCGGAAGGGGCGGCCACTAGGGGAGTGCACTACTTTATCAATCGGCAAGCCGAGGGCGTAGGCGATGGTCGCGTTGAAGTCTGGCACGCTGACGCCGTTGTCGGCGACGGAGTGGCCACTGGCGTCGGTCGAGCCGTAAACTTGACCACCTTTGATACCGCCGCCAGCTAGCACGCAGCTAAAGGCGGAAGGGTGGTGATTTCGGCCAGCGTTGCTGTTGATTTCGGGGGATCGACCAAACTCGGTGCCGATCACGACGAGCGTCTCGTCGAGGAGACCGCGGTAGTGGAGGTCGTCGAGTAGAGCGGAGACAGATTGATCGAGTGGGCTAGTGAGTCCGGCGACTTGATCGTGATTGTCGTTGTGTGTATCCCAACCGCCAAGGGTGAGTTCGACAAAGCGCACGCCGTGCTCGACGAGTCGACGCGCGAGTAGGCAACTTTTGCCGAAGCGAGAATCGCCGTAAACATCGCGTGTGAGCTTCGGCTCTTGGCTAAGGTCGAAAGCGGCGAGGTCTTTACTGTTCATCAGCTTGATTGCCTGTTCGTAAACATCGCCATAGGCACGCACTTGCTTGGAAGGATACTTTTTATGAAAGGAGAGATCCATCATCTGCGCGAGTGCCAAGCGTTCGCGTAGTTCGGCTTCGTCGACACTTTGGTGTCGATCGACGTAGGGCAGTCCCTCGTCGGGGCTGCCGAGGTGGAGTGGCTCGTATTTCGAATCGAGAAAGCCTGCGCCGCCGGTGGCGTTATTACTGCCGCCGATACGAACGTTTCCAGGCAGGGTGGAGTTGGTCTTGCCGGACATGCTGTTGAGCCATGCGCCGAGTCCGGGGTGCTTAATCGTCCCGCGCTGCGCGTAGCTGGTGTGCATGAAGTAATTACCTGGTTCATGCGCGCCTTGGGTTGAATTCATGGAGCGGATGATCGCGATCTTATCCATGCGTCGTGCTAGGCTGGGTAAGTATTCGCTAATCTGAATCCCGGCCACGTTGGTATCGATTGTTTGCACCGGCCCTTGATCTTTCCAGCTAGATTTGGGGTCGAAGGTGTCGATGTGGCTCATGCCACCGCTGAGGTAAATGTAGATGACGTTGCGCGCGGTCGGCTTCTTGATGGTTTGCGAGGCCCAGAGGGGAGTGGTACTCGCAGATAGACCGACACCGAGCAGTGCCTTGGCCGAGTATTGTATGAATTTACGACGTGAGAGTTCGTCCAATTTGTTTAGTTCGTCATACATAGCAGAGAGAATTAGGAATTAGGGATGCTGTGTGGAGGTGGGTTCTTAATCGTAATCCTACTCTTAATCCTAATCTGTTTTTGTGTGTGGAGATTATGACTAAGATTAAGAGTATGATTAGGATACTGCGGGCTGGGCTTACTGGATGAACAGGAATTGCTGGGTGTTGAGCATCGCCCAAATGATGCGTTGGCGGGCCTTCTCGGGGTCTTCATTGAAGTAGGGCAGCAGGGCTTCCATTTCGGCTTCCGAGGGTTTGCGAGCTAAGAATCCTATATAGAGAGTTTCGAGTTTGGCTTTGGGGGTCTGAGCTTGGCGTGCTTCCAGCACGGGAGCAGATCGCTGCGCGAGCAGCCAATTAGTTTGGTTCGAATTCATTAGGAACAGGGCTTGCAGGACATTGCCCTTTTCGTCGCTATTCTCGATCAGCATGCGGTCGGATTGGCCGAAGACTTCGAGTAGGTGGCCGTTGCTTTGAGGGGATTGCAGTTCGGAAGCGCGGCGAATGTTTTTGATCCACTTCTCGTCGGCTTTGTTACTTTTGCCCTTCCCTTTTGTGCTCGGGAAGTTTGCTGCCATCATACTCATTTCCATCGATGCACCAGCGTCTGATTCGCTGAGGTCTGGGTTGAGCATTTGGTTCCAGGCTCTACGAGTTTTTTGGAATTCATTTCGGATGGCTGCTAGTTCTGGAGTCCCTTTAAGGGTGGGGTCTTGATTGGCTTTATTTTGTTTGGTGCGTGCCGCGAAATAGGCTGCATAGACATCGCTCATCTTGGTGACATGACTGGCGATCTTCTGAGCAGACCATTCATCAAGGTAGACTGCTGCGGCTGGCTTCTGTCCTGTGACGTATTGGATGCCGCCGTTGTTGCCCTTGTAGCTGGTATTGAGGATTTGGTCGATGTCCGGAGTCATTAGTGTGGCAATGGAGTCCCAAATCTGCTCCGAGCTCATGCGTTGGAAGATCGGGCCTTCGAGATGGTAGTCATCCGGTAGGTCGGGGTTGTCGATCACGGCTTGGCGCTGAAAATACTGAGTATTGTAGAGCACGCGCAGGTATTGCTTTAGGTCGTAGTCGAGCGCGATCATTATCGACTCTAGGTATGCCATGAGCTCCGGGTCATCGGCTACGGATTCGTCGGTGAGCTCGTCGACGGGCTCGATGAGGCCTTTGCCCATGACGTGTTTCCACATGCGGTTGGCGATGACGAGTGTGAAGCGTTCGTTGTTTTTCGACACGAGCCAGTCGGCGTAGCTGTCCACGCGCTCACTGGAATCGTGTAGTTTGGCATCGGATTGGTTGCCGAATAGGATCTTGGGCTCGACGATGTCTTTTGGCTTAGCGTCGTCGTATTGATAGTCTTGCGGTAGTTTGAGCGGGCGTTCGGTATGCACGACGCCCCATTTGAGGGGATCGAAGAACTCTCGCCCAGCACTCATAGGGGAGGCTTTCTGGTTGCCTGGTATTTTGCCTTTATTCTGTTTCTTGGTAGTTTCTCGCAGGCGGTGCATGACCTCTTTGAGCTTCGGGTCGTCGTTCTGGATGTTGACCCCAGTTTTTAGGCCGTAGGTGTAGGCGGCAAATTCGTAGAAGTCTTTTTGGCTCCACACATCGGTGGGATGGTCGTGGCACTGTGCGCATTGCATTTGTGTGCCGAGAAAAACTTGCGCAGTCATGGACATGTTATCCAGTGGCATGCCAAAGTCGCGCAGATAGTAGGCGACTGCCGGATTATCCCACGGGTAGCCGTTGGCGGTGAGTAGCGACTCGACAAAGTCGTCATATGGGACGTTGCGGCGGATCTGTTCTTTGAGCCAAGGGATATAGTAGATGCCGCCGTAGCGACTGCCTTCACGGCCAGTAGTTTTTGCGCGTAGGATGTCGGCCCAGAGATTGAAGTTATGACTAACGTAACCGGCTGAGTCCAAAAGGCTATCGATTAGCTCGGAGCGCTTGCGTGGGGTGTTATCGTTGAGAAAGTGGACTGCTTCGGCGTAGGTGGGAATGCGGCCGATAATTTTGAGATAAGCTCGACGCAGGTAGGTGGCATCGTCGATGATCGGGGCGGGTTCGACGCCTTGCGCTTCCCAGTACTTAGCAAGAAATTTATCGATTTGCTGACTGGCGCCGAAGTGGTCTTGTCGTTTCACGACTCGGGCGACATCGGGTTGCCCTTGCTTGTAGGCCGTGGCGCTGAGTAGGCCTGCCTCTTTTTGAGCGAGTATATAACTACGGTCTTTGGCCGAGAACTGGTTGAGTGCTAGGGAGACTACTTTCCGATCTACAGTGCGTCGAAAGGTGACTTGGTCTCGATGCATCGAGACTAGGTCAGCTTCAATTGTTTTACCTGCCACATTGGTGAAGATTCTGGCGTAGGCGCTAGTGGAAAGCGAGGTGGCCAGTAATAGGCAGGCGCCGATTTTGAGCAGTATTTTGGTTGGTAAGCGAATGGTTCGATCCTTTCTGGTTTGCAGTGTAGTTGGGGGTAGTAGTGGGGAAGTTAGTGTTTTTTAAGGCCGACCTGTCAATTGGTATTCAATTTGGATACGAATCGTGGACTAAAGTTCCTGCTGGAATCACACTTATTAGTATATGTGGTTTACAGTTCAAAAGTTTCAAAAAAACCAATAATTTCTCATTTGTGGGTGTTGCATTGTTTGAGGGCACAAAAAAGCCGCCTGTGCACGAGGCAGCAGGCGGATTTTGAAAGGATTGATTCACTCTAGGCAAATTAGCCCTTGTAGATCTTTAGCAGGGCGTCGGCGATTTCCGATGGGTTGCGGGCGATGGAGACACCAGCATCTTCCATGGCGGCGAACTTCGCTTCGGCTGTGCCAGATCCGTTTGCAGAAACGATTGCACCAGCGTGGCCCATGGTCCGGCCTTTGGGTGCAGAAGCGCCTGCGATGAATCCAGCGACTGGCTTAGTGACGTGCTCCTTGATGTAGGCGCACGCTTCTTCTTCAGCGCTGCCACCAATTTCACCGATCATGATGATCGCGTCCGTGTCAGGATCTTCGTTGAGCAAGCGCACAGCATCGAGTTGAGAGGTGCCGTTGATTGGGTCACCACCAATACCGATACAAGTCGATTGGCCGTGGCCGCGCTGTGTGAGCTGGTAAACGGCTTCGTAAGTCAATGTGCCGGAGCGAGAGACTACACCGACGCGACCTGGCTTGTGGATGTAGCCCGGCATGATGCCGATCTTACATTCGCCGGGTGTGATGATACCTGGGCAGTTTGGCCCGATCAAACGAGTTTTACCGTTTGTTGCATCCAGTGCTTTGCGCACTTCAGCCATGTCGCGCACTGGCACACCTTCGGTGATGCAGATGACGAGCGGGATCTCGGCTGCAATCGCTTCGAGGATTGAGTCGGCCGCGAATGGAGGCGGGACATAGATGACGGAAACATTGGCTCCGTATTGCTTCACTGCTTCGGAAACCGTATTCAGGACAGGCACTTTGCCTTCCCATAGCTGACCGCCTTTGCCGGGTGTGACTCCAGCGACGACATTCGTTCCATAATCAATGCATTGTAACGTGTGGAAGGTGGCAGTTTTACCAGTAAGTCCCTGAACGACGAGACGTGTATCTTTGTTAACGAGAATACTCATTGGATCTTATATTAAAAGTTATCGTGTCAATGCGCTTAGGCGCTGGCGACTTGGCTAGTGATGATTTCAGCAGCTTGGACAAGGCTGTCGGCTGGGGTTAGTGCGATGCCGCTTTCGCGGAGGATCTTCTTACCAGCTTCGACGTTGGTGCCTTCGAGGCGGACGACGAGTGGCACGTTCAGCTCGATGTTATTGGCTGCAGCAACGATGCCGCGTGCAATGACGTCGCACTTCATAATGCCGCCGAAGATGTTGACTAAAATACCTTTAACATTCGGGTCGGACAGGATGATCTTGAAGGCGGCAGTGACCTTCTCTTCGTTGGCACCTCCGCCGACATCGAGGAAGTTGGCCGGTTCGCCGCCGAAGGTCTTGATGATGTCCATCGTCGCCATGGCAAGTCCTGCGCCGTTCACGAGGCAGGCGATATTGCCGTCCAGTGCGATGTAGGCTAGGTCAAACTTGGATGCTTCGATCTCTTTCGGGTCTTCTTCGTTCAAGTCGCGGAGCGCTTGGATGTCAGGGTGCTTGAACAGCGCATTGCCATCGAAGGATACTTTGGCGTCGAGGGCGACGACTTGACCTTCCGGTGTGGTGACCAGTGGGTTGATCTCTACCAGCTCGGCATTCTTTTCCCAGAACATCTTGTAGGTGCCGCTGAGGATTTTACTGAGTTGCTTGACCTGATCGCCTTCGAAGCCAAGTGCGTAAGCGACTTCACGGCAATGAAAGGGGCGAAGGCCTGTGGAAGGCGAAACTGCGACGCGAGTGATCTTCTCTGGAGTGGACTCGGCGACTGCTTCAATGTCCATGCCACCTTCAGTCGAGGCGATGATGACTGCTTGAGCGGTGTCACGATCGAGCACGATCGCGAGGTAATACTCGTGTGCAATGTCGCACCCTTCAGTGACGTAGAGTGTCTGCACCTTACGCCCAGCTGGGCCAGTCTGTGCGGTCACTAGTGTGTTGTTGAGCATCGCCATGGCAGCTGTTTTTGCGGCTTCGCTACTTTTGACGACCTTAACCCCACCTTGGTAGCCATCGTTGAACGTTCCCTTGCCGCGTCCACCTGCGTGAATTTGGGATTTAACAACGATTAGATCGCCCTCAATTTTGGAGATGGCGGTGTCTACTTCTTCGGCATTTGTCGCTGAATATCCGCGTGGGACCGGGACGCCGTAGTTGTGAAGGAGCTCTTTTGCTTGATACTCGTGAATGTTCATCTGTTGTTGGTTAGTGTTCTAGGCACAAAAAGGAAGCTTGCTAGATGCCAAGGTTGATTGGGCGGCGCAACCTATTTTATAGGTATTTCGAAGAAGAAAAAACGGTGTCGAATGAATTGGATTCATTTGCGAGTGGGTAACTTAGGTTTAATCGCTTGATACCAAGTATTATTGGATTGCTGGCTTTCAAAATGGGGCATGGCCGCCTCGCCTGCAGATTCATCGCGAATAGCTTGACTCACCATTGGCTGAAAATATCGGCGTTGAGTCGTAAATTGCTCTGCCTATATTCGACCTGATGGATTGAACCGAGTCGCTGCGGTTGTTTATAGCGAGCGGGTTTATGCCGCGATTGAGCAGCAGCGAGATGCAGTCTTACAGTTCGCAGCCTTGTGGCGTTTCGCAATTGGGGCGGGCGATCAGTCCTTTGATTGGCTCTTCGGGGAAAAGTTGTTCGGCGCGGCCATCGTCGATTAAGTGCTTTTGGCAGACGGCGTCGAGGTCGTCCTTGCAGCGGGTGCGGCGCATATCATGTAGGAATTGCCCGTCCATATCGACGCCGAGACCAACGAAGTTGAGGAACTTTTTCATATGATTGATGTGGCTGAGTTCGTGGCGTTGCCTATGGCTGGTAGCGATAAATAGGTCTTCGACATAGTCGCGCACATCGGCCAGCGTTGGGCGAAAGATGGGTTGCTTGGAGAAATGCTCGCGCAGTTGGCGAAAGATCCAAGGGTTGCGAATGCAAGAACGGCCGACCATCAAGCCTGCGCTGTGGGTTTCATTCAGCACCCACTGTCCTTTTGCTACTGAGGTGACGTTGCCATTGGCGAGCACCGGGCAGGTAAGGCGTTCGGCTGCGCGTTTAATATATTCGTAGTGCACCTCGCTGCGGTACGCTTCTTTGACGGTGCGGGCGTGCAGGCTAAGGAGATCCACGTCGTGCTTTTCGACCAGATCAAGGATGGCGTCGAAATGTTCGTCGCCGTCGAAGCCGATGCGCATCTTTACGGTAAAGCGTCCTTTGATCGCTGCGCGTAAGCAACCTAGGATGCCATCGATTTTTGCGGGATCTCGCAGCAGTCCACCACCGACTTTCTTCTTATATACCTTAGGCGCGGGGCAGCCCATGTTCAAGTCGATGCCTGCGACTGGTAGTTGCAGTATTTCGATCTCCTGCACCGTGCGTTCCAGATCGGGCAGGCTTTCGCCGATCAGCTGGATGAAGACCGGGCGGCCAGTGCCATGCTCGCAGATCGAGTCGATGATCGATTGCTCCAGTCGCGAGTGGCAGTGCACGCGGAAGAACTCGGTAAACAGTAGGTCGGGTGCGCCGTATTTACCCAGCAATTGCATGAACGGCAAATTGGTGACGTCCTGCATCGGAGCCAGTGCAGTCCATGGTTGGCCAGGAATTAGTGTGTCAGGGAGTGGCTGCATTGAGGTGATAGCTTTCGGGCTTAACTATTTAATTTTAGTTAATGTGACACTCGATTCTTGGTCGAATATTAGCTGAAAGTTCGATTCTAGTTCATCAATTATTCGTTGAGGCTTGTCAGTGATGACGATGTCCCCGTCAACATTTTCAGTCTTTAGAGCGCCGCTGCTTAAAAATTCTTTGATTGATTTATTGGAGGGTAACCAACTTTCGATTTTTTGGTCCTCCCTGGTCTTAAACAACGTGATTAGCAGGTATTTTCGTTCCGATTTTTGAAATTCGTCGTCCATAATATGGAGAATTCCATATTTATTTCCTTTTTTTAGAATGACCTTTCCTTCGTCTAAATCGAAGGTCTTTTCATCATCGTTCCATTCGATGCTAGCGGTTTTAAACGTTCCGATATTATCTATTTTTTTCAGATCAATGATTTGACTAATATCGCCTTTATTTGAAATGAACCAAGAGCCTTCGAAGTCACTGAGTTGTTCGGGCGTAAAATCGCTGCCGATCGGGTTTTCTACCAAAAGTGAGGTGCAGCCAGCTGCAAAAAAAATAAAAAGTGCGAGTATTAATTTCATTTTATCTAAAACAGTGCCAAACTCCACTATTCACCTTCTTTGAGGATCTTAGCGAGGATCTCGGCCATGTCGTCGACCGAGTCGAGCACTTGTTGGGCTACATACAACGGCTTGTCGCAGGTGAGAGCAAGTACGATGGAGTCGCTGGGGCGCGCGTCGACTTCGACGATCTTGTGCCCGAGTTCATTCTCCATCGATACGATAAGACGGGCAAAGAAGGTGCCCTCTTTGACATCGTTGATTACGACGCGCTCCACTTCGGCACCGAGACCGTCAAGCAGAGTGATCATTAGATTGTGGGTCATTGGGCGCTCTGCTTGCTCGCCGTTCACGGCACGTTGAATCGCTTCGCCGATAGCGCGATCCATGTAAATAACGAAGGTTTTGGTGTCGTTTCCCAAGAAAACGGCACATCCATTCGATGTGGGCATGACTCCTTTTACGCTGACTTCGACGACGCTGTTATCCATATGATTACTAAGTATGCTTGGAAGCGGTATGGCTTCAAGTGTATAGGCTGAGTGAAAATGTATTGAAAATAGTGTCGCACCGCGCGCGAGCTGTTCTAAAATCCAAGGCAGTGAATCAAAACAGACAGACAACCAAGCCAAATCTGTATTTAGTCGGATTTATGGGCGTCGGAAAGTCCGCCATTGGGCGGCGTGTTGCGCGTGAGCTCGGCTATAAATTTCTCGATTCGGATGATCGTATCGAAGAGCAGGTAGGTAAAAAGATTCCGGCGATTTTCGCTGCTGAGGGTGAAGCGCAATTTCGGGCCTACGAGCGCGAGTTTATCGAAACAGGTCATCCGACGCAGGGTTGTGTCGTTTCTTGTGGCGGTGGCCTGGTCGTGCAAGAGGGTATGTCGGAATTGCTAAAGTCAAAAGGAGTTGTGATCTGCTTATTCGCCTCGGTCGAGAGTATCATCGAGCGCACAAGTCGAAATAATAACCGGCCGCTGCTGAATGTGGCTGATCCTGAGGCACGTATTCGTGAGTTATTGGCTGCGCGCGAGCCGGTCTATATGGAATCAGGTGCCTGCATTTCCACTGATGGTCGCACCATTCCTGAAGTGGTTAAACATATGCTGCGTACTTATCGTGCATGCGCTAAGCGTTATCAACCGGCGCCGCTGCCAGAGGCGTAGTAGAGCCTGACTCGACTTTAGTGCTGTGATCGCTTAAGCCGAATCTCGTCTTGTCATCGGCTCTAGATTGCCACTTCATGCCCGCATGTCTGAAGACTCAAAAATTCGTTGCGGTGTCGTAGGTACCGGTTATCTGGGCCAACACCATGCTCGTATCTATGCTGCGCTCGAAGCGTGTGACTTGGTGGGGATCGTCGAGTCCGACGACGCGCGCGCGGCAGAAATGTGTGAGGCACACAGTTGCGCTCGCTTCGAGTCGCTCGAAGCATTGGCTGAAGCGTGCGATGCTGTAAGCGTCGTAGTGCCGACCGATCATCATCGAAATGTGGCGGTGCCGTTGCTTGAGGGTGGCTGCCATTTGTTAATTGAAAAGCCGCTCTGTACCAGCCTTGAAGAGGCTGAGGATATTCTTTCCGCGGCGAAGGCTGCTGGTCGCATCGTTCAGGTCGGGCACATCGAGCATTACAATCCAGTGATGGGCTACCTTGAAAATGCGGTCACCAAGCCACAATTTATTACAGCCGACCGCTTGGCTCCTTTTAATCCGCGTGGCACCGAGGTGGGCGTGGTGCTCGACTTGATGATTCACGATCTCGGTGTCATTCTCGCGCTGGTGCGTTCGCCTATTGCGCAAGTCGATGCGGTAGGTGTGAATGTGCTCTCCGATAGCGAAGACATCGCCAATGCGCGTATCACTTTTGAGAACGGCTGCGTGGCGAATATTAATACCAGCCGTGTCAGCATGAAGAAGGTGCGTGAGATCCGCGTCTTCCAGCCTGCGAACTATCTCTCCTTGGACTTTATGAATCAGACTGGCCATTTCCTTCGCAAGGAAGGGCCAGAACTCGTGCGCGAAGAAATTCCGATTGAGAAGGATGAGCCGTTGAAGCTCGAACTCGCGTCTTTTATGCAAGTCGTCAAAGACGCTGGTCAACCAAAGGTCGGTGCTGAGCTTGGCAAGTCTGCACTCGAACTGGCGATTCGGATCACTGAGCTGATTCACGCCGATAAATAAATTTTCCGGTTTCGCATTAATGTCTGAACAGCTTCCAGTACCTGCCGATTTCGCTGCGCCGATTAATGGGCAGCCGGATTTACTCATCATTGCTGGTGAGCATTCCGGTGATGAACATGCGGCGAAAATTGTCGCTGATATGCGATTGAAGCACCCTGACATCAAGGTCGCCTGTCTCGGTGGTGTTGAACTCGAGGTCGAGGGCGCACAACTGCTTTACGACTTAACTGCGATGTCGATTGTCGGCTTTGCTGAAGTCGTGAGGCATTATGGTTTCTTTAAGGCGCTGTTTGATCGCACGCTGGATTGGATCGAACGCTATCGACCGAAGCATATTTGTTTCGTTGATTATCCTGGCTTCAATCTGCGCATTGCTGAGCAATTACTCGAACGTGGCTTGAGCAAAAAAGGCGGTGGCGATATCGGCATTAGCTATTACATAGGCCCACAGGTCTGGGCATGGAAAGCGAAGCGTCGCTTTAAGATGGCGCGCACGCTCGATCGCCTCGGGGTGATTTTTCCATTCGAAGTGGAATGCTTTGCCGATACCGATCTGCCGACGGAGTTTGTCGGTCATCCGTTTGTGCGCGAAAGTTATCAATTGCCGTTCAGCTACGATGCGTCGGCACCGATGCTGTTGCTGCCGGGGAGCCGCACCGCTGCAGTGGGTCGCATCTTTCCGCTATTGTTACAGGGCTTTCAATTGGCGCAAAAAACGAAGCCAGAACTAAACGCCAAAGTTGTTTACCCAAGCCAACGTATTCGCGATGTTTTGGAGGCAGTGTTACAGGAATATCCTGCATTGCAGAGCTCGATTGAGTTCGTGCGTAATGAGGAAAACGGCTTGCCGGCGAGCGCTGTGTTGATGAGCTCTGGCACAATGTCGCTGGCCTGTGCGCTTTCGGGGATCCCTGGTGCGATCGTATATCGCCTTAATCCGATCAGTTATTGGCTGGGGCGCATATTGGTGAAGATCCCGTATATTGGCATTGCGAACCTGTTGCTTAAGCGTCCATTGCATCCCGAATTCATTCAAGGTGCCGCCAAGCCGAAACGCTTAGCTGAGCAGATCCTAATTGCGCTCGACGATCCGCAAGCTGGCCACGCCGCTGCCGCGGGTGCTGCCGAGCTCCGCGGTCTGTTGCATGCAGGCAGTGATGTCAGTGCTGCCGAGTGGTTGTTAGAGGCGTGCGAAGTTGGTTCAAATGACGCAACGTAACGCATTTACTTTGTGTCTCTCCGCTGGCAAAGCGTTTGCCTGCTGTGTGAAACAGCGTCCGGATGATCAATCTGATCTGGTAGCTCAATCTGACGTGTGCCGGCGTCCTGATTGCTTGAGGCAGATCAAGTCGAAAGATTCGATTCGTATTTCAAGTGTAACGCTTTAGGGCTATGATTGAAATCTATCGAGATCACGATTTTAGTAAAGTAGGGCTGTATCAAGGTATCCTTGAGGATGCTGGCATCGAAACGCTGTTACGGAATCGGAATTCAGTGACTATGACGACTTCAGTGCCGATACCTAGTATGTATCCAAATATCTGTGTGCATACGCCTGAAGATGCTTCGCGCGCACGGGAACTACTGGCCGTGTATGCTGAGTCTGCTTCGTCGGTGGTCGCGGCGGATTGGGAATGCGCGCTTTGTGGCGAGGGGAATGAAGGTAACTTCACCGAATGTTGGTCGTGCCTGGCGGATTGCCCTGAGCGTGGAGTTAACGATGAGGATTGAGAGCCGTAACGTTGCTGTTTGGGGAGCACTTGCTGCGCTCTGTGTGTCCGTGCTTAGTGGATGCCAATCGTCGGATGTCGACAGTTTCTTGGATGTCAGGTTGTCGGTGGTTGCTGCTGCTGACTCAACAGTCCTAGTGGTTCCCGTAGCAACTGATGCGATTGCCGCGGATCGAACGGGTGTTGCCGCGCAGGGGAGTTCGATCGCGGTGAGCGCGCCGAAGCAGCTTTATTCGGAGCAGGTGACGAAGTCGGATTTGTGGCGAATGAACATGCAACATGGCTGCAAGTTTCATGAGCCTTGGCAGTATATGGGCACCAAAGATAGGGAGCATTATCTGGCGATCTATCCGTTTCTAGGTTTCCGCGCGGTGTATCGTATTGCTGAGGATGAGTATTCGATTGAGCAACCTTATGGGTTGACTGCCCGCTCCTCGAAATGGCGTGAAATTCATAAATTCGTGCATCACGGCATGCAGCAACGATTCATTATTGAGCCTCGATTGTTTGATCAACCTGAGTTGTTTGAACTGATTCAAGTGGATGGCTTAGGCGGGAATGTCGAGGATCTGATGATGCAGGACGTACAGATTCTAACATCGCAGTAGTCGGGCCTTCGCCAGTGCAGCCCTATGCTTCGATGATGGCTTTCAGGTAGCTGCGCGCGCTGGCCTCATCGGTAAATTCGCCCTCGATTTGCGCTTCATAGGCGCGGTCGAGGATTTTGCCGAAGTTTGGACCGGGCTTGATACCGAGCTCGACTAAATGTCGACCGAGTAAAATTGGTTTCGGGGCGCTGTCTTCAATCGCCAGTTCGGTGGCCTTTTTGAGCAGCCAATCGCCTTCGGGGAAGTCATCAACCACGATCGGCGGGCGGCCTAACTTGTCGGCAAAGGCCACGCGGGTGAGACGGTCGACGCGTTTGACGCGGGCGGCAAGTCGGCGGATCGCGGTATCGCCTGCACCATCGCGATATAGTGCAAGAGGGCGCATGTGTTGCTCAACCAGTGGCAGCACCTCTTCAAATATTTTTTTCTGTCGTGTCAGGCGTTCGAGGAATGCGCGCGCAATCGGTACGCCGTCGACATCGTGGCGTGGGCTGCGAATGCGGCCAGTCTTTTCATCGACGAAGCTGGAGACGGCTTTGCCCATGTCGTGGCAAAGCACGGCGAGGCCAACAATGAGATCTTCCCACGCATCACCGATTCGATGACGCGCATAGGCATCGAGGCAATGGTAAGTGTGGGTCCAAACATCGCCTTCGGGGTGCCACTCCGGATCTTGCTCGCAGCCGACCAAGGCTTCAATTTCGGGGAAGTATTGCAGCCAGTTGCAGGCTTGTAGGAAGAGTAAACCTTTGGATGGATGCGCACCCTTGAGGATGAGCTTCTTCCATTCTTCCCAAAGACGTTCCGAGGGTAAGTGCTCGGGCGAGAGTTCGCGGCAGAGTGCGATCGTCTCGGGTGCCGCTTCAAGGTTGAACCGCGCAACGAATTGCATGCCGCGCAGTACACGCAACGGGTCTTCACTAAAGGCGTCTGAGACGTGGCGCAAACGGCGTGCTTTTAGGTCGATTGCGCCGTTGTAAGGGTCGAGTAATTCGTCGGTGAGTGGGTCAATACTAATAGCATTGATGGTAAAATCACGTCGCGATGCGGCTTCTCTAGGCGACATGCTAGGATCGCCTTCAACCACAAAATCGGTGTGCTTCGGCCCGCTCTTGGATTCGCGACGAGGCAAGGCGAGGTCGATGTCGTGCCCCTTAATGATAAACACGCCAAATGCGCGGCCCACAGTGTCGAGTCGAAATGTCTTTTTGAGGGTGCGCTCCACCTCGTCCGCGTTGAGTCCATACACTTCCATGTCGACATCCTTAGCAGGGATTTCGAGCAAGCCATCTCGCACGCAACCGCCCACAAGCAACGCGCGCCCACCGGCTGCTTTGAGTAATTCAGCAACTTGTGTGCAGGCCTTGCGTTGACTGGGAGGAATATTTTCGAGGATGTTCACTATTAGAGACTAGAGAGCTGAGGCTTGAGGGGGCACTTTTTGGAGGGAAACGCTCCGTCGTTTCCGCCGTGGATCGGTTCATGCGCCTTTCTCAATTCGGCAATGACGGTAAGAGTAAGAGTAAGAGTAAGAGTAAGAGTAGGAGTAGAATCGCGGGGTAATCCCCGCTCGCTACGCTGACTTTGAATGGCGGCAATGAGGGAGCATTGCCCTCCAGCTAACGAATTGCGGGCCCGCCCCAGCTGAGCTTGTCGCGGACGATTGCGAAGTGCGAGTGATCTGGGTTTTGCATGAGCCGAAATTTCTTTTCGGCCACAGTTACTTCGATCGGGAAGTTGCCGTCGAGATCGAAACGCACGCGGCCATCGATCGTGATACGAGGGCTGGGGCCGGGCTCGCCGCTTTCGACTTTGATTTGGGTTGAGTGGTCAAAGATGACCGAACGATTGCCAAAAGTATGCGGGCAAATCGGCGTCATCGCAATGGCGCTGACTTTCGGGCCGATAATCGGGCCGCCGGCAGAGAGGTTATAGGCCGTCGACCCAGTTGGAGTCGAAAAGATGAGGCCGTCACAGTGATATTCCGATACCGGATTACCGTTGGCGGAAACGCAGAGGCGGATCAGCCCGCTGCCTTGAGTTTCTTTGATGACGACGTCGTTCAGCCCATAGATGCAGTCTCCTTTTGCATTCGTGCAGCTCAGTATCGAGCGTTCGGCGATCGAGTAGTTACCTTGAATGAGTGCGGGGAGATCCCTTGCCGCCTCGGCTTCGGTGTAGGTGGCGAGGAAGCCGAGCTTGCCGAGGTTAATGCCAAGCACGGCGGATCCAGATTCGAGCGCCGCATCCAGAACGCCGAGCAATGTGCCATCGCCGCCAATTGCACAGCACAGGTCTTGTCCAATCAGGGCATCGGCGGTGAGCGGATAGTTCTTTAAAATATGTGTCGCCACTCCTTCACGCTCAGCGAGCGCGGCGAGGCTCTCTGCGACAGCTGCAGCTCCAGGCTTGGATGAGTTAACTGCAAAAGTGATGGATTGGATCGGTTTCATTACGAATAAAATGCAGTGTGGTGGCATTTTGAGGCTAAATCAATTCGCGATTCAGCTTAGATTAAAAGCGCTTTATTTGTGACACAGGCATTCTTGGCTATTCATTTCCAGTAGACCGCCACCTTACCTCAGTAACACAGGCAGGACGCAGGTCTGTCCGAGATGGCTTAGCAATGTCAGTGTCACTGAGCGCATTGATTATTGTTTGGAGCGTTGACCTAGCTTTTCTGTCCTATGGTATTCCGTCTGATGCCTGAAGAATCTTACCTTCTGATTGACGCGTATAATGTAATTTATGCGACGGATGAGCTGCGCGAGGTGCTGCGTGAGAATTTAGATGCCGCCCGTGATCGGCTGACTGAGATGGTTGCCTCGATCCACGATGCCGAAGGCGTCCGCACCGCGTTAATACTAGATAGTCGGAACAGCTCGCTCGAGGTAGATCATCCCTTTGGCAAGAAGACCTTCGAATGGATTTATGCGCCGGCGGGGCTGTCGGCCGATGGGGTGATTGAGCGGATTGTGGCTCGTGTGGCGAACCCAGCGCGCGTCACGGTGGTGAGTCAGGATAATATGGTGCGCGAGTCGATTCGAGCCAACGGAGCGATGGCGATGGACGCAGAAGAACTATTTGCTTGGGCGCGCGCTTGCGATGCTCGACTCATTCAAGACGCGCAAAGGCGCCGCAAGGCAAATGCCCGCGAGTGGCAGAATGGCCTCGATCTTGATTTGTGACGGAGCAGTGATTTTAAACTTTGCGTATCATTGATCCGAAAAGGGGATAATTTTTAGGATCTGCAAGGTTCATTGCCTCGGGGGTGCCTCAGCATAAAAAAGAGCCAATTCAAAGCTTTGCAAATGAGCGTGAGAATATATCGCCCTCATTTGCTTCTGGCCACGACTTTATTACTTCTTTGTCTATGCAGACTGATCATGTCGAAGAAATCCAGGGACTTTACGGGCCGTTCACTTTAACCGAGCGGGTGGTGCAGAAGATCTGGTTGCGGCAGGATTTCGCGACTGTGGGGCTGTTGACGGTTTCGGGCAAGACGCTCGAGGTGAAAGACCCTGGGCGCTGGAATTTGCAGGAGGGTTCGGATTTTAAAGAAGCGCGCCTGATCGTCGACGGTGTTGAAATCGTTGGCGATGTTGAGGTGCATTTTAATGTATCGGATTGGCACAGTCATCAACACGAGTGTGATGCGAACTTTGATCGCGTGGTGCTGCATCTTGTTTTGCACCCCGAACGGCGAAATCCCAACCCAGTGCAAACCTCGAAGGGGCATGTGCCAGAGCTGTTATATTTGATGCCACTATTGAATCGTGATCTGGAATCGTATGCAATGGATGAGGCGCTGTTGGAGCTTGAGCATCAGGACGAATTGGAATGGGTGGCGCAATTTATCGAGAAGCCGCTCGCAGTGCGCTTGCGGATTTTACGGGAGCGTGCTGAGGCGCGTTGGCAACAGAAGCTCACATATGCACAGCAACGCTTGCAGGACGAAGGCTGGGAAGCGGCGTGTCACAGCTATGCATTAGAGGTGCTGGGCTATGCGCGCAACCGTGCGCCGATGTTGCGGCTGGCGGCGAAGTATCCACTTGCTGCCATGCGTGCCAATGGGATGAACGGCGATGATTTATTTGCGGAAGAAGCGGCGCATTGGAAGCTCAATGGCCTGCGGCCTGCGAATCATCCGCGCCGGCGCTTGGCGCAATATTTGCAGATTGTGCAACAGCAACCGCACTGGCCAGAGCGACTGGCAGCTTGCTTAAAGACTTTTCCACAGGGTGAGGTTTGTGGCTCGACGTCCGTCTTTCGCAAGACAGTAGAACTGCCGAAGCGCCGCACCGCGCTCAACGGATTAATTTTCAGTGGTGCCCTTGCCGAGCAGCGATTCAATACCATGGTGGTGGATGCTTTCCTGCCGCTGGCAACAGCAGCAGGCGTGCTCGATGCCTTTAGTTATTGGATACATTGGTCACCCGGCGATAGCCCTGATGCCTTAAGGCGCTTCTTGAAGCACGCATGCGTAACGAATCGACAGAACCCGCAAAGCAACGGCTGGAATCAAGGTGCACTCGCGTTGTTTCTGGAGCGAGGGGTGTAAGGAAGCTTGTCTTTGTAGTGTTCGCGCTTGCGCGAGCTTGCTATTGAGCGATTCGAATCGAGAGCCTGAGCAAGCTTGGACCCCACGATTGGATGAATCTATCAAGGGGGTAGAACCTACTAGATATGAAAGGCGCTTCCGCGCGTAGCGTCATCTAATGCGCTGACCGCTTGGGTGAGGTTCTGGCTGGTCTCTTGTTGACTGGCCAGTTCCTGCTTGAACACTTCGTTGCCCTTGGTGTTGATCTCCATCTGAGTGTGAAGGCGCCCGAGAGGCAGATGTCTCTATTAATGTATTGTGCCTTCTTCCTTGACGAAATTCGAAACCGAGTTGACGGTGGCGCCATGTTCACTGCAGGCAACTCAAGTCATCAGCCATCCGCATTTATGTGCGGACTGTCTCTGTGTTTGGCTTCGTTGATATTCCTGCTGGGCATCGCGTCGGTTAGTCCGCAGTTGCACGAAGCGCTGCATGCCACTAGCGAGCATTCGCATAGTTGTGAGGGGCACCATGATGATGCACCTCTAGAAAATGACGGAAGCCATTCCTGTGCTGTCACTCTGTTTGATCAGGGTGCGACTGGTGTTGGGCTTCTGGTTGAACTACCTGCGCGAACCGATTCTATGCTGGCGATTGTTTCGCTCAGTGCTGAAGTCATCTACTGCGGGCAAGCTCCGATTCGGCGCTGTAGTCGCGCGCCTCCGATTGAAACTGTTGTTTAAGTAACACTCCGACCTCTGGGCAAGTCTGCCTAGGCCGGTATTCCCGCGTGTGCCATGCGCATGCACCGAACAACATTTTTCAATCAACTTATGAATCGCTTATTTTTATCGAGCGGTGCCATCCTGTGCACCGCGCTGGGCTTTGCCCAAATCACTCACGCAGAATCGTCCGATGAGACGATCTATCAACTGGAGGACTTTATCGTCTCCGCTGGCCCGGGCTTACGCTCGATATCTGACTATGCTGCTCCCGTGGACGTGGTGGATGCTAAAGAACTTGCCCGCGAGAGCGGTAGCAGCCTCGGCGCTGTGCTCGATTGGCAACCTGGCGTGAGTACTTCGTCTTTTGGCGCAGGTGCGAGTCGCCCTGTGCTACGTGGCTTTGATGGGCCGCGCGTGCGTATTCTTGATTCTGGTATCGAAGCGCTCGATGCCTCGGACACTAGCCCTGACCATGCTGTGGCAACTGAGCCATTGCTGGTCGAGCGGATCGAAGTGCTGCGCGGCCCGTCGACCTTGTTGTATGGGGGTTCTGCGATTGGTGGTGCTGTTAATGTCATTGGCAAGGAAATGCCACGTCGACGGGTGGGGGAGACTGGCTACGAGGGGGCCTTCGAATCACGCTATGATACTGGCTCTAATGGGGAGACCTATTTGGGGTATGCTACCGTTGGCCAAGAGGATTGGGCGCTGACTGTAACTGGCCTCAATCGCGATGCTGACGACTACGAAATACCGAAGGATGCGCGCGCCGATGACGCGAGCGGCGATACTCTGGAAAGCAGTTTTGTTGAAACTGAAATCTACTCAGTTGGTGCTAGCTGGTTCTTTAATGATGACAACCGTATTGGCTTCTCCTTTTCTAACTTTGAGTCCACCTATGGCGTGCCAGGGGAAGAGGAGGGTATATCAATCGACTTAGAGCGGAAGCGTTATGATCTGGAGATGGAATTGGTTGATCCTTCTGAATGGATTGATGCGTTACGCGTGCGGCTTGGCTATACTGACTACAAGCACAGTGAGTTGGAAGGTGCTGAAACTGGAACTGTATTTGAGCGTGACGGTTGGGAGTTTCGCACTGAGGCCGCGCACGCGCCTTGGTGGGTGATCGATGAGGGAGTTATTGGTATCCAACTGTCCGATACCGATTTTTCAGCACTTGGAGAGGAAGCGTTCACGCCTCCCTCTGAGACCAAGAATCAGGCTTTGTTTTTCAGCGAACATATTCATGGAGATGTGCTACACTATGAGCTAGGTGGACGGGTCGAGCGCAGCGATGTGTCCGCTAACGGCAATCACAGCGACTACGATGAACTGGCGTCGAGTGCCGCAGCGGCAGTTACTTGGCAGATTAACCCGAAGGACACGTTGTCACTGGTTTTGCAGCTTTCTCAGCGTCATCCCAACTCGACCGAGTTGTATGCCGATGGTCCCCATCTGGCTACCAGCCAATACGAAATCGGTGATGCTGATTTGGAAAAGGAAACGGCCTATGGAATTGATCTGACTTATCGTTCGACGCATACGCGTTGGCAGGCCGAGTTCTCTACCTTTTACACCTACTACGAGGATTATATTTTTGCTGAGGCTCAAGGCTTTAAGACTGATGGGTTGGACACGTATCAGTTCGAGGCCATTGATGCTGAATTTTATGGGTTTGAGGCGCAGCTTGATTACGAACTGTTTAAATCTGTAGACAGCACTGTACTCCTTAGCTTTATGAGTGATGCTGTGAAGGCGCGCAATAAGAACTCGGGCGATGATCTTCCCCGGATTCCGCCTCTACGCATCGGCTCTCGACTCGGCCTGACACACCGCAATTGGGAGTCTGGTTTGGAGCTGCGTTATGCATTTGAGCAAACGGATGTGGCTGCGGAAGAGACGGACACTGACGGCTATACTCAGCTGAACGCCGATCTGAGATATCGCGTTGAACTGAGCGACTCATCTGCTGTCGTATTTTTTCTGCGTGCGGAGAATTTACTGGATGAAGAAATCCGTAATCATAGTTCCTTCTTAAAGGATGAAGCTCCTTTGCCGGGGCGGAATTTCACCCTCGGTGGGCGATTTGAGTTTTAGATGGGTTATACCTGCTGACTCGCTTAGCTCGCTACAAATAATGACTGCGATGGCGGAGCGCGTATTTCTCGGCATTGACGAGAGCTGCCTCTTTATGTAAGAGTTTCGTGTCATGGCGATTTTTGATGAAAACATTGTCCGCGAGTATTTCGAATTGAACGGTTTTTTTGCCCGTCAGTTGCGTAAGCACAGTGTGCATTCGCGAAGAAAAGCTACGGAGGAGTCGGTGGATTTGTTGGTCTATAATCCATCGGCACCACCGGATGCACCAGAGCCGAACTTTCAATTATTCTCTTCGGACATGGTTGCGATCCGGCAGGCAATCGTGGTGGTGCATAGCTGGCAACAGACTCGAGTGACTCCGGCGATTTTAAAAAGCCCATCCCGTTTGTTAGAATTCCTGAAGAAAGGTGTGCTGAGCCAAACGGATGTATTGTTCCAGGTTGAGGACGGGGTACTTGAAAATGTGGCGGCGTACCGCAAGGTTTTGGTGCTGCCCGGCTTGCCGACTGCGGAGCCACAGCGCAGCGAATGCATCGAGCTATTTAAGGCAGCTGGTGTGGATGGGGTGATCGCTTTTAGTACGATTCTAGAAGATTTACTGCGGCACGTGGAAGTGAACCATAGTTATCAGAAGTCAGAGCTTCTGCAACTAGTACGCGTCCTTAAGATCTATGATATGGTGCAGGCTCCACAGATGCGTTTATTTTAGAGGGCTGAGGTGGGAGAGCTGAGAGTTGAGGATTCTCCCATTCTTAATCATGCTCATAATCT
>JAFMHF010000133.1 GCA_017854655.1 Puniceicoccaceae bacterium
ACCGCGATCGGAGTGTGGGCGACTCGCCCACATTGATCCTGTGTCGCTGCAAAGGAGGGCGAGTCGCCCTCCCTCCTTTAGCGACTAATCGGCGATCAACCAAAAAATACCCCCGCGAGCCGAGGCTCGCGGGGGTACTGAAATCAATGATCTGAGCGTTCGATTAACCGTCGATCTGCTCTTCGAGGAACTGGATGAGTTCGTCTTCAGTCACGCGGCGTTGCTCGCAAGTGTCGCGGTCGCGCAGAGTGACGGTGCCGTCCTTTTCGATGGTGTCGAAGTCGATGGTAATGCCGAAGGGTGTGCCGATCTCATCCTGACGACGGTAGCGACGACCGATTGCACCGGAGGCGTCGTAAAAGACATTCCAGCGCCGTTGCAATTTCTTGTAGAGTGCTTGTGCGCGCTCGACTAGCTCAGGCTTGTTCTTCAGCAGTGGGAAGATTGCGGCTTTAACGGGTGCAATCTTGGGGCTGAACTTGAGCAGTGTGCGCTGCTCGACCTTGCCCTTATCGTTGGGCACTTCGTCGATGGTGTAAGCCGCAGTGAGCACGGCGAGAAGGGTGCGGTCGACGCCGAGCGAGGGCTCGATGACATGTGGTACAAACTTCTCCTTGCTGGCTTCGTCGAAGATGGTCATCGACTTGCCGGAGTGCTCTTGGTGCTGCTTCAAATCGTAGTCCCCCCGGCAGGCGACGCCCCAGAGTTCTTGTTCGCCGTGTGGGAACTGGAACATCAGGTCGGTGGTCGCCCGAGAGTAGAAGGCGAGTTTGTCCTCTGGGTGGATGTCTTCGCTGATGTCTTCACGTGGCAGGCCGATCGAGACCAGCCAGTCGATACAGGTATCGATCCATTCGCGGTGCAGGGCTTTCCAGTCGGCGCTGGGTGCGATGAAGTATTCGATCTCCATTTGCTCGAACTCACGCGAGCGGAAGATGAAGTTACGCGGTGTGATCTCGTTGCGGAATGCTTTACCGATTTGAGCAATGCCGAAGGGGATCTTCACGCGGCCGGTGTCGACGATGTTCTTATAGTTAGCAAAGATGCCTTGTGCGGTTTCGGGGCGCAGGTAGGCAACTGCTGAGTCATCAGCAAGTGGGCCGACCTTAGTCTCAAACATCAGCTTAAACTCGCGTGGTGCGGTCAACGAGCCTGGCTTGCCAGTCGCTGGCGAAGGGACGAGGTCGTATTCCTCAGGCTTCGATTCGGTGTAGTCCTTGAGTACAATCGGCTCGAGTGTGCCTTGTTTGGCAGCTTTGCGCTTAATGTCAGCAGCGGCTTTTTCGGCGATTTCCTGTTGCTCGGGGCATTCGACCACCGACACGTAGCCGATGGTTTCGCCTGCAACGATGACGGGGGCGAAGAATAGCTGATCGGCACGGTAGCGCAGCTTAGACTCACGGCAGTCGACCATCGGATCGGAGAACCCATCGACGTGGCCAGAGGCCTTCCAGATGTCGGGGTGCATGATGATGGTTGAGTCGAGGCCTTCGATATCGTCGCGGCGTTGCACCATGTCGCGCCACCAAGCTTGTTTGATGTTGTTGCGGAGTTCGACGCCGAGTGGTCCGTAGTCGTAAAAACCGTTGTAGCCACCGTAAATTTCGGAGGAGGGAAAGATGAAACCGCGGCGCTTGCAGAGGCCGACGATTTCTTCCATGAGACCATCACTGGATGCTTTTGCTGTCATAAGCCGCCAAAAGATGGAGATAGGCATATGTGGGTCAAGGTCGGAAACTTTGGTTGAATCGGAAGCAGTTTGGTTGATACGAGAATTGCCATGGGCGGGAATTGCGCCTTTTCTGTCTGCAATGGAGGAACTACAAGTAGCAGATAAAGCAAAGCCCGCAGCTGATGAGCCTAAAGCGCCGCGCGAATTGGCAGGGGTGCAACGAGTAGCGATGATCGTTGTTGGCTTTTTTGTGCGTATGTGGACGCGGAGTTTGCGCTTTCACTTTGGTGCGGATGTGCAGGCCTTTTTGGATAAACCCGCCGAGCCCGCAATTATGATTTTATGGCATAATCGACTATTGCTCGGGCCTGAGCTTTACCGGCGTTATTTACCCGAACGTAAGATAGCCGGACTGATCAGTGCGAGTAGTGACGGTGCGTGGCTTACCGGTTTTTTTGAGCAATTAGGAATCAAGCCGATCCGTGGCTCCCGTCACGGGCGTGGAGTGCAGGCCTTTCGCGAATTAATCAAGGTGAGCCGTGCAGGCTATGATATTGGCATTACTCCAGATGGGTCACGAGGTCCGATGTATGACATGAAGGCGGGAGCGGCGACGCTGGCGCTTCGTGGCGGGGCGCCCATTTTGTTGCTTTCCTATAATTATACACGTGCGTGGCGTTTAAAAAGCTGGGATCGATTTTATCTGCCGGTGCCGTTTAGTCGAATCAATGTGCGAGTCGACGATGTCGGTTATGGCAAGAATTTGGCCAATGGTGATGCGAAGCAAGCAGCCGTGATCCTTAAAGAACGCTTAATGGCGATCACCGAGGATGACGAGTATTCCGAGGCGTGATGTTCGGTGCGTCGTGGCCCAAAATAGGCGGTCGTCGATTTTTCAGAAAGGAGCGTGGGCGACCCGCCCACGGAATCTACGCATCCTACAACGAGGGCGGGTCGCCCTCGCTCCTGATCAGGCAATCGCCCTCCACGAATTGCACAAAAAAGCCCTCGTTTCACCGAGGGCTTTTGACTGAATGTAGTCGAATCGGCAGAAGCTACCAAACGAATGTTGGCGAGCTGATTGATTCGCGGCCTGCTGGCAGTGTAATGTTTTCGCCTTCGGCCCAAAGCTCATCGTTGATGAGGAACTTGAAGATGACCTTGCCTTTGGTCGAACAAGAGAGCGCCCACTCGTATGGCGTGACGTTCGCAAGGGCAGTGCCTTTTTCCCAGCTGAGGCCAGCGCCTTCGCCACGAACGTAGAGCACGTTGCCGAAGCCGACATCAACGCGCGCGATGATGCGGTTCTGCGCGGTGGTCTGTTTCGCAGGTGCCTTTTTAACTGGCGTAGCTGCTTTCTTTGGAGTCGCCGCTTTTTTAGCTAGCGCGACTTTTTTAGGAGCGGCAGCTTTTTTAGCCGGAGCCTTCTTGGCCGGAGCTTTTTTGGCTGGAGCCTTCTTGGCCG
>JAFMHF010000064.1 GCA_017854655.1 Puniceicoccaceae bacterium
ATTTCTTCGCGGGGTATCAGTCGAAATCCTTCAGCTGGCCGGGGATGTATACTGCCACACCATCAAACCACGAAACCGAGAATCTCAAAACACGCCTTTTCTCAATTAATCACCAGCAAAACTACGGCACTGACAGCCACTGGGAATTGAGCAGCTACTACCGCCGGAACAACGATTATTACGTCCTAAGAAGGAACGACCCTTCTTATTATAATGCCACCCATGAAACAAAATCAGGCGCATTGGCATTAGCTGGACAACATGAACTCAATGAGGCCTTTGCCATTAATCACTCGGCACAATTCACCGCCGACAGCATCGATTCCAACGCAAAATTCAAAGGTAATCCAACTAGTGCACTCGAAGAAGGTGACTTCACTTCACGCTCTTATATTAAGATCAGCGTTCTGCCAGAATATCGCCTAAAATTGGATGAAAATGAGGCACTCACCTTCCGTGCAGGTGCCACCTTCGATGACACCAATCGCGACAGCTCGGAAGTTTCTCCGATCGCCGACATCACTTGGAATCACAACGACACCAACGGACAATCCGAAAAAGTTTATCTCTCCTATGCCCAAGCCACTCAAGTCGCAGGCTACGGAGCGATCGGCGGCGGCGAAAGTGGACGCTTCGCTAGCAACTATGAACTCGATCGTGAAATCAGCCAGAATCTGGAACTCGGCGGAGCCATCAAACGCGATGAATGGAGCTTCGAAGGCGCAATCTTCTACCGCTGGGACGATGGTCTGGTCGACTGGACTTACTCGGAATCAAGCTCATCATCTCGCCAAGCCAACGCCGTCGACATAGAAACCTTTGGCGTCGAGCTGATCGCTTCCAAGCGCTGGAATTCCATCGAAGCCATCGCCAGCTACACCTTCCTCGATAAAGACGAAGACTACGGCGACAACACGATCGACGCCAGCTTCTACGCACTCAACTACGCCAATCACCGCGTCACCCTCGGTGCGATCTGGACTCCCTGCGAAACCGTGCAAGTGCGCATCGACAACGAATGGCGCAGCCAAGAAGACAATGATCTACGCGGCAGCGACAACGAAGCACTCTTCACGCATATTGGGGTGAGTGTCTTCCCTCCACAGGTCGATGGACTTGAGCTCTTCGTTGCGGTCGACAACGCCTGGGACGACGACTACGAAGAAGTACCCGGCACACCGGGCCGCAGCGACCAAGTCTCGATCGGCGCGACTTACCGCTGGTAAATTTTGAAGCAATCGGAGCCTTGTCGCACCGCGGCAAGGCTCTTTTTTTATCTCATTTTGAGGATCCGATCATCCCCCGAAACGACTGTCTCAGATCTCTAGCTCAAGCCTCAGCTCTCCTCCCTCAAGTCTCCGCTCTCTTCCCCTCAAGTCTCCCCAATGCTCTACCTCGCCATCGTCTCGCTCATCTGGGCCTTCTCCTTCGGCCTCATCGGCAGTGCCTTGGCGAGCGTGGATTCATACTTCGTCGCGACGCTACGACTCGGCTGCGCCACCCTACTCTTCCTACCTTGGCTTCGGCCAAAGGCGATCGGCACGCAGGACAGCCTGCGACTCGTCGCTTACGGCGCGATCCAATTCGGGCTGATGTATGTCTGCTACATTAAGGCTTTCAACTACATCCCCTCGCACCTCGTCGCGTTGTTTACCGTGCTGACGCCGGTCTACGTCGTGCTGATTCATGACGCACGACAACGCCAATTTACGCCGCGCTACCTATTCGCTGCCCTACTGTCGGTGCTCGGCGCCGCGATCATCAAAGCCAAAGGCACGCCTTCGGGTGATATCTGGATCGGCTTCGCACTCATGCAACTCGCGGGACTCGCGTTCGCCTATGGCCAAGTCGCCTACCGCGACTGGAAACGGCAGCATCCAGAAATTAACGATCACAACTGCTTCGCCTTCCTCACCCTTGGCGGCACATTTTGCGCAGCGATTTTCAGCCTACTTTTCACCGACTGGGGAATGCTGGAAGTCAGCGCCTCGCAATGGCAAGCGCTGCTCTACCTCGGCTGCATCGCCTCCGGCCTCGGCTTCTTTCTCTGGAATAAAGGTGCCGCCCGCAGCAATCCCGGCACCCTCGCCGCATTTAATAACGCGGTCGTCCCCCTTGCCGTGCTCAGCTCTCTGTTTGTCTTCGGCGAGATTGAAAACACCAGCACCGAGACCCTCGTGCGCCTAGTCATTGGTGCAGCACTCATCGCAGGCGCTGTGATACTCGGGCAACGACGTAGACCTGCCGGAGATGGCGCAGTAAAAAAAAAGTGAACTAACAGCTTTTAAGGATAACTTGCGCAAATACCCTAAATTTCTGAAACTTATCTGAAATTTAGGAGATATACAGTTATCGCTTTAGTTCAAACTGCCATGTTCCCCAAACGCCTGCACCTCTTCCTGCTTGTACTGACTGTTTCCTCACTGGCGGCAGAGCCTTTGCTCAGCTCATGGCATACACTCAATTCTGGTCAATACGCACGCATCTACGAAACGACTGCGGACCAGATTGCGCTCAATGCGGTCACCACGTGGATCCATCCAAACAATGGCTCAGGTCAAACTGAACCTACCTACGCAGGCGTCCACGAAATCACCTACACTAGCAGCGATGTCTACATCCGCACGTCCGGCTTGGGCTTTCACGTTATGGGCCCTTGGTACGGCAATGAAGCCAAGACCAACCTCTTTGTTAATTATCCTGGCAATTCATCGGCAATCTACCGCTTTCCGCTAGAACCTGGAATGGTTCCAGTCAGTAAAACCCGAACCGGGGGCGGCTCGATCGGATACTTTGTCGATGGTATTGCCATGTTTGATAGCCGCGATGCCTTTTCCTACAGCACTGCAAATAATGCCGATGCTCGACCTAACACAGCTTTTAATGGTGACGGCATCTGGAATCGCGATGCCTACATTAACGAATCCGTCACCTTCGACTCGGCCAATGCACACCAAGCAGGCGAAAATCACCACTACCATGCAAATCCTCCGGGACTTCGTAACTTACTTGGCGACAGTGTCGATTACACTCTGGTAACCAACACCTATTCTGAAAACTTCAATGGCCAACACTCTCCCATCATCGGCTGGGTTCGGGACGGCTATCCGCTCTATGGCCCGTATGGCTACGACGACCCGGACGACCCGACTAGCAGCGTTCGACGCATGACCTCAGGCTACACCAGCCGCGACGGATCGAGCGGAACGACCAACCTCAACAACACAGCCCGCGCCTCGCTGCCAAGTTGGGCCGCAGCAGTTCAAGGTATCAATGCCGCACTCACTGAGGGCCAATATGGCCCCGCGATTAACGCAACGTATCCGCTTGGACACTACATCGAGGACTATGATTACCTCGGCAACCTCGGGTTTACACTAGGCACTCATTTCGATCTTGATGAGCATAATGGCCGTTCCTGCAAGACTCCCGAATATCCCGATGGCACCTATGCATATTTCGTATCCATCGATGCTGTTGGCACCCCGAAATACCCCTACAATATCGGCCGCACTTTCTACGGAAACCCCACAGGCACGAATGTAAACACCCTCCCCGCCACGGCCGAGATATACTTCGAAGGTGGCCCCGAAGCTAGACTAGCAATAGACAGCCTTGCAGTCGGACCCATCGCTGGCGATGTCACGCTGACTTGGAGTGGCCCAGAAGGTGGCACCTATCTCATCGAGCGCAGTGCCGACCTTGAAGAATGGAAGATGCTTACCGACACGGCAGAAAACGAACTGGGCTCACTCGGATCGACCCCCGATTCAGCCCGTGCGCTCGACGAAGTAAAACAATTCTACCGCGCAAGCCTCACCACCATCGAACCTTTTGACGACAATGGCTTTGAATACGAGGCAATCGCTTTCTCAGAATTCACTGCCAGCTTCTCGCCGCTCCCACCGCTCGATGAAATCAACAGCATTACTGTCGGCGGTGTCACTGCAACGATCCTCAGCTACGATGCCGCAACTGGAACGCTACAGTTGGACTTTGATGAGGACACACTCACACCGGACTCATCTCACACCGCAGAACTAAACTACACACCTTCAGGTGGATCCGCTACTGTAGTCAGCTCGACGAATACCTATGATGTGGCTCCACTGCGTAATATACTCTTAGTAATTCTAGACGACTGGGCCATCGATTCCAGCCCAGTCGACAACAATACAACTTTAAACCCAGGCACCACATTTGCGCCGATGCCAACCCTGGAAGCGCTCGCCGACCGCGGTCTACGATTCACTAATGCATACGCACAATCCGTTTGCTCACCCACACGTGCCACCATCATTACCGGTCGCTATGGCTTTCGTCACGGTGTCGGCGATCCTTCCACTCCGGCGCTCCCTTCTAGCGAGCTCGCACTCCCTGAAATCTTCACAGCTGAAACCTCTCCTTATAAACTCGCCACCTTCGGAAAATGGCACCTTGGCGGTGGCAACACCGGCCCTGAAGTTTTAGGTGGTTGGACCCATTTCGCAGGGATACTTGGAGGCGGTGTCACGAATTATACCGGCTGGAGCAAAACAGTAAGCACCGCGACTATCCCAAATAACACCATCAATAATTTCGCGACGTATAGCACAACCGACCAGGTCAACGAAGCAGTCTCCTTCATCAACAGCAATCCAAACGATCCGTGGTTTATCTGGTTGGCCTTTAACGCCCCTCACACACCTTTCCATAACCCACCAAGTAATCTCCACGATTACCCAACCTATGCCACTGACGTCGATGGAAACGTTACAGGCACAGATCGTCGCGGTGCTTACGAAGCTGCCCTACAAGCACTCGACACCGAACTCGGACGCTTGTTCGCGACTGTCGACCTCGACAACACCAACATTATTCTCATCGGCGACAACGGCACACCTGGTGCTGTCGTCCAAGCCCCATACAGCACCGACCACGCCAAAGGCTCACTCTACGAAGGTGGTGTCCACGTGCCGCTCATCATGGCCGGCCCTGATGTCACTCGCACTGGCCTCAGCAACAAACTCGTGCACTGCGTAGACCTCTTCTCGACCATTCTTGAGCTCGCAGATATCGACGTAGCCAGTGCCACTGCAGCCGTGGACACCATCGATTCTGAGAGTCTACTCCCTATTCTTAATGGTCAAGATTCCGTAGAACGTTGCGTTGTCTCCGAGCGCTTCAACAGCGCCACAAATAACAATGGGCGCTCCATCCGCTCTGACGATTATCCTGACTATAGGCTCATCATATTCGGCGACCCAACAGACCCAAGCGACACTTCAACCTATGAGATGTATCATGTAGTTGACGATGTGAACCAACAAGTTCCACTCACCATCCCCGCAGTGCTCGGCGATGCACATTATTACGCTTATAATGCACTCATTGGGAAAGACGTCGACCTCGGTCCAACTGCAATCGTCGTCTCAGGCGACACTCTCTACCTACATCTCGAAGAAACCACGGGTTCATCCAGCGCTCCTCTAAATCAGAATGTCGATCCGACTTCCATCGCTGTAGATGGAGTCGCAGCGACCTATATTGATCGCGTCGATCAAACCGATACCGACAATCGATATTGGGTCAAATGCACACTTCCAGATACGGCCAGCGCTCCTTATACGACTGCAACCGTGACCTTTACAAACGTTCCAATGGGCGATGCGACCCGAATCTTTGTCGCCACAGAAATCTTCGTTGCACCTCAATAGACATCGAACACAGTTACTTCGTCTCTCTGCAATGTCGACTCCCCTCAATAAAACCACCCGTTTAATTGTATCCATAATTACAATACTGTTTGTATCAGCGACAAGTGCAGGTAGCCTAGGAATCTCGCTTCAGCACACTGTAATAGGCAAGCCGCTCATCCTCGATTCTCTGCGTTATCAAACATCAGCCAGGGAGACCTTTTCAATTTCCCGGCTCAGCTATTTACTCAGTGAGTTCGAGCTACAGAGCACCGCAGGTAATTGGCTAGCACTGCCAAACTCGATTCAATGGATCGACGCGAAAAAGCACCGCACACAAATACTACTGGATTCAATTCCCGAAGGAGGCTTTAAGGCGATACGGTTTAATCTCGGATTGAACGAAGTAGTTAACCACAGCGACCCGAACCTTTATGCCGCCAAGCATCCGCTCAATCCGAGCCTCAACAATCTTCATTGGAACTGGCAGACGGGCTACATCTTCCTCGCTCTCGAAGGCACCTACCGCCAGTCCAATGGTCAACTTTCCGGCTACGTCTATCACTTCGCTAATGATCCGCAGCGCACCACGATCACACTCACACTACCAAAGAATATAACCGCCAATGCCGCCCTCGACATCGATTTTGATATCGCCGCGTTGCTCAATGCGCCAGTGCCCATCTCCTTTTTAAAAGACGGAGCTTCAACGCATTCCCGCGAAGATGATCCGATCCCTCAGGCATTAAAAAGGAATCTTCCTGGGGCCTTTCAAATCAAGCGTATCCGCACCACAACTCCAATAGAAGCCGACGCACGCCCTCAGCCCATTGATCTGCCAGCTGCACCGACTCCCTACCCCTTCAAACTGAGCAGTCGCCTCCCCATTCCATCACTACCACTCGACAATCCGCTCATCGTCGAACGCATCGAACTTGGCCGGCGACTTTTTCACGACTCTCAACTCTCGATTGATAACACCATCGCCTGCGCCTCCTGCCATCAAGAAAGTCACGCACTCTCAGATCCAGCCGCGACGAGTGCAGGTGTAAACGGCCAATTTAGCCGTCGCCACTCCATGCCGCTATTTAACCTGGCATGGAAAGACTCTTTTTTCTGGGATGGCCGCGCGCACTCACTGCGCGAGCAAGCCCTAATACCGATCGAAGATTCCAGAGAAATGGGCGAGTCTCTAGACCATGTCATCGAAAAACTCACTGCTGACCCGGACTACCCCACACTCTTCAGCAATGCCTTCGGCTCTGGTGCGATCACTTCGCAGACTATCGGCTTAGCAATTGAAAATTTTCTCCTCAGTCTCACATCCTATGATTCCAAGTTCGATCAGGCAATGAGCGGCAAAGCCCAGCTCAACTCCAGCGAACAACGTGGCCTCGAGCTCTTTATGACCGAATTTGAGCCACGCTCCCGCCAATATGGCGCGGATTGCTTCCACTGCCATGGGGGCGCCTTGTTGACTGACAACCGTTTTCACGACAATGGCCTCGAGGCCACCAGTGACCTAGGCCTTTTCGAAGTCACTCGAAATCCGCTGGATGCGAACAAGTTCTCCACACCTTCATTGCGCAACATTGCTCTGACTGCGCCCTACATGCACGACGGTCGCTTCCAAACACTCGAGGAAGTTGTCGAGCATTACAGCAGCGGAGTTACATCGCGAGCGACTCTCGACCCGAATTTAGCAAAACATCCAACAGCCGGATTACAACTCTCGGCACAGGACAAAGCCGCCCTAGTCGACTTCCTGAAAACACTGAGCGACCCACGGTTCGTACAAAACTAAGATCAAGGTCTGCATAGGACTCAGGTGCCGATCCAAACCAATGCTTGACGCTCAATAGGGTAAGTGGCCCGAAAAGGCTTGAAGCCAGAGAGTTGCAGGACAGATTACTCCGCTTTTCCAAGTTTACGCAGCTTTATATATGAAAACACTCAAATTCGCAGTTCTTCCCGGTGATGGCATCGGTCCTGAAGTCATGACAGTCGCTCTCGACGTCCTTAAAGCCACCGGCGACCAGTTCGGTTTTGCGCTCGATTATGCGCACGCAGACATCGGTGGTGTTGCAATCGACAACCACGGCGTGGCCTTTCCGGACTCGACCAAACAAGTCTGCGAAAACGCCGAAGCGATTCTGTTCGGCTCCGTTGGCGGACCTAAGTGGGAAAGCCTGCCACCCAAAGATCAACCCGAGCGAGCAGCGCTATTGCCGATTCGTAAGGCATTCTCGCTTTACGCCAATGTGCGCCCAGGCCTGCTTTATCCACAATTGACTGAAGCCTCGCCACTCAAAGACAACCGCATCCCCAACGGCATCGATATCGTCTGCATCCGCGAGCTCACCGGTGGCATCTATTTCGGTCAACCAAAAGCCACCACCACACTCGACAACGGTGAGCAACAAGCGATCGACACGATGGTTTACAAGACCAGCGAAATCGAGCGCATCGCCCAAGTCGCAATCGACACCGCGAAAGCACGCGGCAACCGCGTCTGCTCCGTCGACAAGGCCAACGTGCTCGAAACGTCGGTCCTCTGGCGCAAGGTCGTCACCGCTTACTTCGCCAAGAACGCTCCAGAAATCGAGCTCAGCCACATGTATGTCGACAACGCCGCGATGCAGCTGGCTCGCGATCCGAATCAATTCGATGTGCTTTTCACTGAAAATATGTTCGGCGATATCCTGTCGGACGAAATGGGCGTTATCTGTGGCTCCCTCGGCATGCTCGCATCTGCCAGCCTCGGCGCGGAAAAGAACAAGCTCGGCTTCCCTTTTGGACTGTATGAACCCTCTGGCGGTACTGCCCCAGACATCGCAGGACAAGGCATCGCCAACCCCTGCGCACAAATCCTTTCGGGAGCGATGATGCTCCGTTACAGCTTTGGCGAGTTCGAAGCCGCAGCTGCGATCGAAGCCGCAGTTGAGAAAGCCGTCACCAGCGGTACCCGCACCGGCGACATCGCCTTCGGCCTCGACTCGGTAGGCACCAAAGAAATGGCCGCCGCGGTTTTAGCGAACCTGTAACTCAGACGTAATATTCAACCGCAGATACACGCAGATGGACGCAGATAAGACGGATTTTCTCTATTCAGAGGAAACGCATGCAATCATTGGCGGTGCGTTTGAAGTTATCAATGAAATCGGTCACGGCTTCCACGAGAAGATCTATGAGAATGCGCTCGTAGTCGAATTTGGGCTACGAGACATTCCCTACTCCCAACAACCCGAATATGATGTTAATTATAAAACTGTAGTCGTTGGTAAATACGTCCCGGACCTAATTACTCACAATAAGATTGTTATTGATACAAAGACTATCGAGAAAATCACCGAACACGAGCGTGGTAAGATGCTCAATTATTTAAAAATCACTGGCCACAAAGTTGGCCTCATTGTTAACTTCAAACACGCTAAATTAGAATGGTTACGCGTCGCTCGTAAATAATCTGCGTCCATCCGCGTCCATCTGCGGTTAAAATAGAATCCAGCCTCGCAGCTCTTCCTTTTATCATGACCTCCTCCGAAATCCGCCAATCCTTTCTCGACTTCTTTGCTTCGAAGCAGCACACGCCAGTGCCATCGGCTTCGTTGATGCCACAGTCGCCTGGCTTACTGTTTACCAATGCGGGGATGAACCAATTCGTGCCCTACTTCCTCGGCACCGAGAAGGCCCCTTATTCGCCGGCACGTGCGACAGACACGCAGAAGTGCATCCGTGCAGGCGGTAAACATAACGACCTGGAGGATGTCGGCTATGACACCTATCACCACACCTTCTTCGAAATGCTTGGCAATTGGTCGTTCGGTGATTACTTCAAAAAAGAAGCTATTGAATGGGGCTGGGAACTGATCGTCGATGTCTGGGGTGTGCCAGCCGAACGACTCTACGCCACGGTGTATATGCCCTCGGAAGGCGATCCCTCTTCGTTTGACCAACAAGCCTACGATTTATGGGCCGCTCTGTTTGAGAACAAAGGCCTCGATCCGAAGAAGCACATCGTCAACGGCAACGTGAAGGACAACTTCTGGATGATGGGTGAAACCGGCCCTTGCGGTCCGTGCTCCGAACTGCACGTCGACCTCACTCCTAACGGCGACAGCGCAGGCAAGCTGGTCAACATGGACTCCGATCTCTGCATCGAGATCTGGAACCTCGTCTTCATTCAATACAATGCAGAGGCCGACGGCAGCTTCCGCGACCTACCCGCCAAGCACGTCGACACCGGCATGGGCTTTGAACGCGCCTGTTCGCTCATCCAAAACACCAAGGGCTTCACCGACTTTTCGCAGAAGCCCACCAACTACGCGACCGACGTCTTCCAGCCGATCTTTCGTACACTCGAAGCGCTCAGCGGTAAGACCTACGCCGACATCTATCCCGGTGAAGCTGTCGAAAAGTCCGATACACTCGAGCAAGCCATCGCTTTCCGTGTCATCGCCGACCATATCCGCACACTCAGTTTCTCCATAGCCGACGGCATTCTGCCGGGCAACACTGGGCGTAATTACGTACTTCGCCGCATTCTGCGCCGCGCCGTAAAATACGGTCGCGCACTTGGCTTCGACGGCAGCGAGCCTTTCCTGCCGAAACTCGTTGATACGCTGATTGCAGAGTTCGGTTCGGTCTTCCCGGAACTCGGCACCCGCGCCGAAGCGATTAAAGACACCCTCGCCACCGAAGAAAACAGTTTTAATAAGACACTGGATCGCGGCCTACAACTCTTTGAAAGCGACGCGGGCAAATCGAATATCTTCCCGACGGAAGATGCCTTCAAACTTTACGATACCTATGGCTTCCCGCTCGACCTGACTGCACTGCTCTGCCGTGAGCGCGGCATCACACTCGATGAAGCAGCCGTCGAAGCCCGCATGGAACAAGCACGCGAATTGTCGCGCGCATCGCAAAAGAAAACTATCGTTCGTGCGCTTGACCTAAGCTCCGAAGCGACCACCGAATTCCTCGGTTTCGATGCCGACTCTTGCGAAGCAAAGATCCTCGAAATCCACCAACAAGACGGGCAACTCCTCATCATCACAGACAAGACTGTGCTCTTCACCGAAATGGGTGGCCAAGAAGGCGATATCGGCACAGCGACGATTGACGGTGTAACCTATCCTATAGTGGGTGTTCAGAAGATTGGCCATGCAACGGCGCATATCCTTGAGAACCTTCAACACTCCACTTTTAACGCTCAACAATCAATTACGATTGAACTCGATCGAACGCGTCGCCTGCCGATCGAAGCGCACCACACCGCCACACACCTACTGCACTGGGCGCTACACGAAGTCGTCTCGACCGACGCCTCCCAACAAGGCTCCAGCGTTTCACCAGACCGCCTCCGCTTCGACTTCAATTCCAAGGCACTCACGCCGGCTCAAATCACTGAGATGGAAGACAAAGTAAATGCTTGTATCCAAAAAGCGGAGACAGTCTCCTGGATCGAGGTACCACACGGCGACGTCAAAAAACGTGCAGACATCATGCAATTTTTCGGTGATAAGTATGGTGAGCTCGTGCGCGTCGTTCAAATTGGCGGCGAGTCGAAAGCGCTCAACGGCTACTCAATGGAACTGTGCGGAGGCACCCACGTGCGCAACACATCCGAGATCGGCTTCTTCAAGATCAAATCCGAAGGTGCCATCGCTTCCGGGGTCCGTCGTATCGAAGCCCTCTGCGGCCCAGCGGCTTGGAACTGGCTCAACGAAATCGCCGAAAAAGGCACGGCTGAGGAAAAGGTCCTGCGGGCCAAGTTGAATCAGTCGAATCAGTCGCTGCGCGAGGCACAACAGAGCCCGGTGGAGCATGCTGAATTCCCACACATCATGGGGGCGCTGCTCGCCGGAGGTAAAGACTCCCACCAGATCAATGCCACCGTCAAAAGTTACCAAAAGCATCTGGCCACTCTCCGAGAGGCATGTGTTGATGCGGACAAGAAGGTCAAAAAAGTACAAGCCGCCGGTGCGGCCAAGATGGCCAACACCATGCTCGAAGAGCAGGATCTAGCCGCTAATTTAGTGATCCACGCCGAAGGCCCTGCTGCGCTACTGCAAGAGTTGATGAATGGTCTCAAGCAACAGCAATTCACGCAAGCGGCCTTCTTCATCATCGACGATGGTGCGAAGCTCCATCTCGGCGCACTGTGCGGCGACGACGCGAAGGCAGCGGGACTCATGGCAGGCAAGCTCATCCAAACCCTCGCCCCGATTGTCGGTGGCAAAGGCGGAGGCAAGCCAGACATGGCACGCGGTGCAGCTCCAGATCGTGCTAAAGTCAGCGAGCTCGAAGCCGAAGCCAAGAAGGCACTGAGCGTTTAACTCGCAGCGCACCAGCAACACTGTCAGGGCGCGCCAAGGCTCGCGCCGACAATTAGACTACCGCTCCATGGACTGATAATAAAGCAATCCTGCGAGTGCCAGCGCGTGACCGATCTTACATTCCTGCGCCCACTTAAAGACTTCTGCTTCCGCAACCACGCGAATCTCCATCTCCTCGTGCTCATCCCATTCGGTGCCATCCGCATGCAACGCTACATTGTCGGCAAAGACGATATGGCAATAGTTATTAAGGATCGCTGGGTTCGGACGACAGTGCCCGATCAAGCGCCCGCTCTCCGCGACATAGCCAGTCTCTTCGCGGAGTTCCCGCAGTCCAGCGGCCACCGGATCTTCACCGGCGTCAATAATACCACCGGGAAACTCCCACGAAAGCGCATCAATGCCCCAACGAAATTGACGCACTAGTACCAATTCCCCAGCACGGGTTCGGGCGATGACAATGACCCAGTCGCGTGAATCGATATAATAAAACTCACCTTCGGTGCCTTTTTTGGGATGACGATAGCGACGCGCACGTAAATCCCATACGCGACAAGCGTTGAGTAGTTTATCGTCTAATAAGTCCCAGCTCTGTGGAGCACCGACCTCGTCCGAATCGGACATTACTTGGTAGGAATTTGAATCGTTTGACCAATCGCCAAACGGCGTGGGTCTGCATCTGGATTCGCATCGAGAATCGCTTGGACGGCGACGCCAAACTTGCCCGCAATCTTACCAAAATTATCTCCGGATGCGATCACATAAGTGCTGGCAGCTCCGGGAGCAGCTATGGCGGCGGGAGATCCGGTATCGTTCGATGCAGCACTCGCTTCCTGGGGCGCTGGCACTGCGCGAAAACCCACGGCGGCAAATTCATTCAGCATCTCCGCGGTCTTTACGATCTGCGCGCGATTGGTATTAAGTTCACCAGCGAGCTTTTTAACCGCTTGTTCACCTTGCGAGCTATAAATTCGCAAACGGTTCACAG
>JAFMHF010000065.1 GCA_017854655.1 Puniceicoccaceae bacterium
TCCGTCTTCATCCGGTATTCCCCATAAAGAACACTACGCTACAACGACTCGCTTCCTGATCGCTTACGCATCAGACAGACTTCCTCACTGCCGACAGGCCGACCTGGGTAGCAATCCTGTGGCACCACGCGTTCGATCGTTTCAAACGCCTCTCCAAACAACGTTGCGATTTCTTCGGCTGTGATTGGGTGCGGCGGACCAGCGCCATCGTAGTCAGAAACGACACGGAAGAATATCGCAAGATACATGCCACCTGGCTTGAGCGCCTGCAGCACCGCTCTAACATACGCCACGCGGTGTGCTGGATCCAACGCACAGAGACAAGTGTGCTCCACCACTGCATCAAATTGCCCATGGTAGTTCTCTGCTAGGTTCAAAAAGTCAGCCACCTCGAAGCGCTCGTCTCCGACTGCAGCAACCGCCAACGCCTTGCGCACCGCCTTCGGCACAATATCCAGACCGACCACCGAAGCACCCTGCTCCGCGAGTAAGCGCACATCATGCCCCAAGCCACAGCCAGGTACTAACACCCGCCCACGAATCGGATGGGTCGCTAAAAACGCCCGCAGCGGCGGCGCAGCCACTCCCTTGTCCCATGGGGTATCATCATCTTCGTAAGCAGCATTCCAATCTTTAGGCATCCTAGCATTGATAGCAAAAACAACACGCCGACAAAGTAATTCGTACCTCCTAATCAGCAGTTCTAATCTATTCGCGATGTAATGGAGCGAGGGCGACCCGCCCTTGTTGTTGATTGACCTGGGCGAGTCGCCCACACTCCGTTAACTGTTCATGACAGCGGAGCGTTTTTACTGATGGCACCATTACAGGATAAACCCGCGTGCTACATTTATCTGTGCATAAACCTCGCTTGCACACTTAACTAAAAAGCATTCAACTCTGCGCATGGAATCGGAATCGCTCACACGCGCCTTGCGTCAAGAAATACTCTTTGCCCGCCGTCGTGTCTACGAAGTCGGCCAAGCGACGCCTCTCGAATTAATTGAACTCGATGACCTATCTATCTTCGTCAAGCGCGAGGATCTCTCGCCGATCCATGCCTACAAATGGCGCGGCGCCTACAATCGCATGGCCCAACTCACTGCCGACGAGCTCAAGGCTGGCGTTGTCACCGCTTCTGCGGGTAATCACGCTCAGGGCGTCGCACTCGCCGCCAAAAAGCTAAGCACCCACGCCACGATCTTTATGCCGCTGGCGACGCCACGGATGAAAAAATTTGCAGTCAAACAACACGGCGGCGAGCATGTCGAAATCCGCTTGACTGGCGACACCTACGATGTCGCCAGTCAAGCTGCGCATGCCTATGCCAAAGAGCAAAACCTAACCTACATCCACGCCTACGACGACCTCGCGGTGATGGCAGGCCAAGGCACACTGGCCGACGAAATCGTAATGTCCGACAAAGGTCCCTTCGACATCGCTTTTCTACAAGTGGGCGGTGGTGGGATGGCCGCAGCCACCGCGACTTGGCTGAAAATGAATTCGCCAGAGATCCACATCATCGGAGTCGAAGGCGTCGAGCAGGCCTCGATGGCCGCTGCGATCAAAGCAGGCCATCCCGTCGCTCTGGATAAGGTCGATATTTTTTGTGATGGCACGGCCGTGCGCAAAGTCGGCAAGCTCACCCATCAAATCTGCGCCGAGGTGATCGATGAATGGATGACTGTCAGTAACGACGAGGTATCCGCTGCGATTCAATTTTTATGGGAAAATCTACGCTGCATCCCTGAGCCCTCCGGCGCAATGGGTGTCGCCGCCATACTCAAACGCCGTCAGGCCCTTGCAGGCAAACGCGTGCTCAGTGTGTTGTGCGGCGCCAATATGGACTTTGAGCAACTCGCCAGTATCGCGCGGCGCTCGGCGGTCGGGGCCTCCCGCCGCCGTTTCTTACAAATTCAGATCAAGGAAACCGCAGGCGCTATGTATGCACTCCTCGAAGCGCTGCCCGACACGGTCAATATAGTCGATTTTCAATACGGAAAAACCGATGCCGCGGCGGCCACCCCTGTGATCGGGTTCGACGTCTCGCCGATGCAGTTTGAAGTACTAAAAAACTCACTACGCGACGCTGACTTCCCATTTACTGAAGTCACTTCAGAGACCGACGTAGCTTTCCGCCTGATACACTATGAATCGAAGCTACTACACACGCCCTACTTCATTACGCTGGAGTTCCATGAGCGCCCAGGCGCATTAGCCGACTTTCTGCGCGCTGTTAGCCCACATGCGAATTTATGCTATTTTAACTATGTCTATTCTGGCGAACGCGTCGGCCGCGCACTGCTCGGCTTCGAATTCGACAGCACAGAACAGCACGATCAATTTACTCAAGTGCTCGACTCAGCCAAACACGCCTACCGATCATATGAGCGCGTCACCGATGCAACACTAACACGCATTCTCGGGTAAGAACAACGACCACAAGAATGAATACCACGCAACTCGTCTTCTCGGCAGTCCTACCCATCTTCTTTGTAATCGGAGCAGGCGCGCTGGCCCGCCGGCTCGGGTGGCTCGACACCGAAGCCGACCGCAGCCTAATGACCGTGGTCGTCAACCTGCTCTACCCTGCGCTAATTTTCAGTTTCATTCTAGGCAACGATGCACTGCGCCAACCTTCGAATTTAATACTCCCACCACTCGTTGGCCTGACCACCGTGATTGGCGGATTTGGGCTGGCGATGCTAGTCGCACGCAAGTTTAAGATCGGCGACCAGAAAGAGTGCCGCACCTTTGCCTTTACCACCGGGATCTACAACTACGGCTACTTCCCTGTGCCGATCATCGCGCTACTATTCGATCGTGAAACCACCGGCGTGCTCCTGGTACATAATCTCGGCGTCGAAGTCGCGATGTGGGTGCTCGGCGTCGGCTTCATCCTCTCGCGCAACGATCCGAAATCAATCTGGAAACGCGTCTTCAGCGGCCCGGTGATTGCCATTCTCATCGCGGTGCCGATGAACTATTTCAAAATCGACCAACACCTCCCGAACTCCGCCCTCGAGACGATCAACCTGCTCGGCCAATGCGCGATCCCGCTTGGACTGCTCCTGATCGGCGCGACTTTCATGGACTTGGCAAAAGAGATGAAGATCACCAGTCGCGTAAACATCCCAATCACCGCATCGGTGCTGCGACTCGGCATCCTCCCCGCTGCCTTCCTGTTTATCGCATTCACATTACCACTCTCAACAGAACTCAAATGCGTGATCGCCGTGCAAGCTGCGATGCCTTGCGGTGTCTTTCCCATTGTGCTTGCCCGCCACTTCGACGGCTCACCCGAAGTCGCACTCAAAGTCGTACTCGGCACCACTCTCCTCAGTTTCCTGACGATTCCACTCTGGATCGCAATCGGCATAAAGCTGCTCGACCTTTAGATTGAATGGCTTCGCAATCTTTTGATCGCTTTCCACTTCAAGCCTCAGCTCTCAAGTCTCCCACCTCCCACCTCTTAGTCAAATGAGCCTCTCAGATACTTTTTTCGAAACCAGCAACGCCCTCCAAGCAAAAGTCCGCCGTAGCAATGCCGAGACACTCCGTACAGTCGGTAAGCTCATTGCCGACTCCATCGCCGCCGACGGTGTGCTGCACACTTTCGGCAGTGGACATTCACAAATCCTCGCCGCTGAAATCGAACGCCGCGCTGGTGGACTCGTGCCCGTCAGTAGCATCATTGATCCCGCCGATGGTTGGCCCGAACAAATCCCTGGCTATGGCGCGCGTCTGTTCCAGCGCTATGCCTTTCAATATGCAGTGCAACCAGCCGATGTCGTGATCGTCATTTCTAATTCAGGTCGCAATGCCAGCCCGATCGAAGTCGCAATGGAAGCCAAGGCCGCAGGTCTTCACGTGGTCGTGCTCACGTCTTTGGAGATGTCGAAAGCGACAACCTCTCGCCACCCCTCTGGCAAAAAGCTCTACGAGCTCGGCGACTACGTCTTGGACAACGGCGGCGAACCAGGCGATGCAGCACTCGATGCACCTGGCTTTGCCTACAAAGTCGGCCCTACTTCTACAATGAGTGGCGCACTCTTACTCAATCTACTCTCAATGGAAATTATCGAGCAACTCATCGCCAAGGGCGTCACACCACCAACCTACGTCAGCCAAAATGCCGATGGTGGCGCAGAGCACAACGAAACCTTGGCACTGAAATATCGCCACCGCATTCGTCGCCCGATTTAGGGATAGTGAATGAAATGAATCGGGGGCGTAGCAATATCTGCATCACTGCCGTCAGAAAAAACAGGCAGCAATGCCTGTATCACTTTTCACTCTCCCCCTCACCTTCACCCTGACCCGCCGAAGACGTCACTCCGTGCAGCCCACGGCTAGCGTGACTGTAAACGTATCTTGTTCAGCTTATTACTGCGGCATACATCCATGACAGTGGTGACGTGCTTAAGCGGCACCTCCTCGTCAGCGACCAACAAGATTGGCAGGTCGGGCGTCAATTCGCCTGCCAACTTGATCGCCTCCTCAAACTGAGGCATCTCGATCAATTGATTATTGAGATAGATCTCTCCTGACGGACTCAGCGCGACCGTAATCTGTTCCTGCACTTCATTCTTACCCGCGGTTTTGATTTCGGGCACGGTGATGTTGAGCGAACTGATCTGCTTGAATTGCATCGTCACCATAAAGAAGAAAAGCAATACGGTAAGCACATCGACCAATGGTACAATATTGATCGAAGGGTTGCGACGTCTATGTGACACTAGGCTGCTCATCGGCTGTTATGTTAATCTTTGCTAAAAAAATTGCTACGCCTGTGGGCGTTTACGTGCGAGTTCAGTCAAACACTGGACACCAACGCTAATGCGTGCGGCAAGCAGCTCAACACGACGCAACAAATACGCGTGTGCGGCTAGAGCTGGAATCGCAATGGCGAGGCCAAGAATCGTCGTATTCAAAGCCAACGCGATGCCACCGATAAAAGCGCTCGGATCAACCAGCCCACTGTCAGCAAAGAAATTACCAAACACCTGAGTCAAACCGGTCACCGTGCCCAATAAGCCCAACAGCGGCGCGGCGCCAATCACGACTTCGAGTAGAAACAAACCACGCTCCATACGGCTCACCTCTAAGCGGGCAAATGCATTGAGTGCTTCGGGATCTGGATGACGCTCGCGATAAAAACTAATGATACGCCCAGTGACCGAACCGAGATTCGACTCCACTTGATCCAAATCCCCTGCTACAAAGGCATCCACCATCCGTTGCGGAATGACACTGGAGCTACGCAGCGCAATCAATCGCTCAACCGTGATAAAAACCGCGATAAAGGAGCACAGAGCCAAGGGGTATAGAAAGATGCCAGAGTTCGTCAGTAAATCCATAAAGGGCAAAGATGGAGCTTAAATAAAAAAGGCGCAACCGTATAGGTTGCGCCTTTTGTCATCCAATAAGAATCAAAGTCCCAGAGCTTAAGACTGCTGCATGTAAGGCAATGCATCCGTCACCTTAGTGACATCTGCGGCACCTTGAAGTAGCTCATCGAGTGGATCATAGGTGCCATTGAGCAAGCTCTCACGAGCGCCTGCCTTAATCTCGCACTTGATGAACTCGTCACCAAAATGAACCTTATGATCTTCAATATCGATGGTGATCTCAAGGTCAGGATTACGCTCGATCGCGTCTGCAAGAACCTGACGATCCGCATCGCTTGCGATCACGCAGATCACACCGAGGTTAGTCGAATTGCCAAAGAAGATTTCGGCGAAGCTGCCTGCGATGACCGCATTGTAGCCAGCGCGGAGGATCGACTGTGGTGCGTGCTCACGTGAACTGCCGCAACCGAAGTTGTTGCCGCTCAGAATGATCGACGCATTCGCAAAACGAGGATCGTTGAGATTATGCTGCTTAGTTTCGCCAGACTCAGTCTTGCGAACATCGTGGAAGAGATACTCACCGAGGCCATCGAAAGTGATGCACTTCATGAAGCGAGCAGGAATAATACGGTCTGTATCGATATCGTCGCCGGGGACGAATACGCCCTTGCCGGTAACTTGTTTGATTGGAGTGGATGCCATGATTTTTAAAAAATTGACTTAGCGCGAATAGCGCGGAGATGGTGAACCGTCTGCGGGTTGCCCCGAAGGGGTGACTGAAACGGGTGCCCTTTAGGGCGTTGAAGGAACAATTAAAATGTATGAACGAAGATGCGATTAGCCCGCGACCGTGAATACGTCGCGTGCGTCGGAGACCTCACCAGTAATCGCAGCGGCTGCGACCATGAGCGGGCTCATGAGCATCGTGCGGCCAGTCGGGCTACCTTGGCGGCCTTTGAAGTTACGATTTGAAGAACTCGCGCAAAGCTGATCACCGATCAACTTGTCAGGATTCATCGCTAAGCACATCGAGCAACCCGCGGCGCGCCATTCGAAGCCAGCTTCGATGAAGATCTTATCGAGGCCAAGCCCTTCAGCGATCTTCGCGACGACCTGTGAACCTGGAACAATGATTGCCGTCACGCCGTCAGCGACCTTGTGGCCCTTGACGTATTTCGCGACTTCTTTGAAGTCAGACAGACGGCCGTTGGTGCAGGAACCGATGAATGCGACATCGATTTTCTTGCCCTTCATTGGGCTGCCACCTTCGAATTTCATGTATTCGAGGGCTTCAGTGATCGAAGCACGGTCTGATTCGGTTGCACCTGCTGCAACTGTTGGGATATTCTCAGTAATGCCAACACCCTGGGCTGGAGTGATACCCCATGTGACTGTTGGTGGAATATCAGCGGCATTGATATCGACCACATCGTCAAACGAGCAGCCTTCATCAGAAGCGAACGACTGCCATTCCTTAACTGCAGCGTCCCATGCGTCACCCTTAGGTGAGTATGGACGGCCCTTGAGGTATTCGAAAGTAACTTCGTCTGGATTAACGTAACCGACACGTGCACCGCCCTCGATCGACATGTTGCACACCGTCATGCGCTCTTCCATGGTGAAGCCGTCAACAGTCGAACCGGCATACTCATATGCGTAGCCCGTGCCGCCTTGAGTGCCAAGCTGACGGATAATGTGCAAAATCACATCCTTAGCGTAAACGCCTGGAGCCAAATCACCGTTCACATTGATACGGCGAACCTTCAACTCGTTCAACGCAATCGTCTGCGTTGCGAGCACGTCGCGCACCTGACTGGTGCCGATACCGAAAGCAATCGCACCGAAAGCGCCGTGGGTCGCAGTGTGCGAATCGCCACAAGCGATGGTCGTGCCTGGCTGCGTGATACCCTGCTCGGGACCGACGATATGCACCACTCCCTGTTTTCCAGTGTTAGTGTCAAAGAAAGTGACGTTGTTCTCCACACAATTATTGCGCAGCTCCTCGATCATCCCCTGAGCGAGCGGATCGCTGTAAGGCTCGACCGATTCATTGGTCGGCACGATGTGGTCGACCGTCGCGAATGTGCGGTGCGGGTATTGCACCTGTAGGCCTTTGTCACGAAGCATACCAAATGCCTGCGGACTCGTCACCTCGTGAATGAGGTGTGTGCCAATCAATAATTGCGTCTGTCCGTTTGCCAACTGGCGAACGGCGTGCGCATCCCATACTTTTTCAAATAAGCTTTTGCTCATAATAGTGTCCTCATCAGGAGGGTTAATCTCAAAAGCGTCTCAATAAGGATAGCTTTGTGGGGTCTGGCAACCGCAAAGAAACATTTTGATTATTCTGCTACAGAGCTAAGGCTACGTGGGCATTAAGCAAGCAAAGGAGCGTGGGCGACTCGCCCACGGATTCATGAACGAATGACTCTGCACTGCCGCTGCTGACACAGATGTGGCCGGGTCGCCCACACTCCTATCTAAATCGACAAAAAAACCCGCAGCCTAAACTGCGGGTTTTTGAAAAGCTTAATTTGGGGGTAAAACTAGAGGACAGCCTTGAGGCCAGCTCCTGCTTTGAACTTAACTGCCTTGGAAGCTTTGATGCGGATCTTGTCACCAGTTTGTGGGTTGATACCATCACGAGCTGCACGCTTAGTTACGGAGTAAGTACCGAAACCAATTAATTGGACATTTTTGTCCTTCTTAATGCCTTTTTTGATACCTTCAAGAACGGCTTGGATCGCGCGCTCTGCGGATGCTTTAGATGTATCGGCGCCTAGTGTTTTTTGCACTTCTGCAACAAGTTCTGCTTTGTTCATATACTGTATTATTTGATTGAGGTTGTTTGGCCTAATGACCGTACAAGAAAAGACGCTTTGAATTCATCACCGTCAACAGTAAATCACTCTGAATAGGCTATTTTTTCACGTTCCTAGCCGACAGCCATGCGACTCGCTACTCTCAGAGCCAGATCAACTTCCTTGTTGCGCCTCAACTACCTGTTTCAAAAGGATTTCAACCGCCTCAATAATTAAAATATCTCGATCTAAAGCAATTTGTCCCGCTCGTTTTAGAAGTTGAGAAGCCATCACTTCAGCCTGTTCTTCGGGCGCTCCCATCTGCAAAAATAACGATTTTATTAGGATTAATTGGTCTGGCTCGGCGGCCATCAGTTTGCTCCTTTCTTGGCCGGCTGAAACAGCCCCTCAATTTTCGCGCTGCTATCCCCATGCTTGAGCGACTCGCCAACCACCGCATAACGGGATTTCAATAAAGCCACGCCCTGCCAACCATTTTCAGTCGAAAAGGCGCTGCGTAACTCGCCGATTTTCTTCGACTCCCTATTATATAATGCAATCGGGCAACTAGGCGCGCTTTCTGAGCCTGAAATCCGGAACAATCCACGCTGCGGTCGCCCCACGTTATACATTCGCGAAACCACCTCCTGCCCAAGGTAGCAGCCCTTTGTCAGCGAAACGCCATTCCCCACCAATGCGCCCTCACCTGGTAGATCCTTAGGTCCGATCTCACTCGGCACACTCGGCACTCCCGCAGCGATCCGAATCAATTGCACCCGCTCTCTAGAAATAAAATCCACGCCAAGCTCGATCAGGCGTGCCTTTAGCTCGGCAACCGTCGCCGCAGAGTCAGACCATAGTTCAAAACTCAGACCTTGCGAACGACGCCCCCGAGAAAGCGTCAGTCCATGCACAGTCGCAAATGTTCCGAGCGCCGGTACCGGGAAACCTAGCGCCTCAAGCGCTGCGACTGCTCTCTCTCCAATTAAAGCCAGCGCCGAACCAGTCGGTTGCGCCTCGATCTCTACATCGTCCGCAATGATATGCTGCTCCAGCTTCTGCGCAATCACAGCCGCAGCTGAATACTCACTCAAAATACGAAAACGCTCGGCCCCTTCACAGAAGATCACACTATCCGCGATCACCTTGCCTTTGACATCTAACCATACCCCATAAGTGCATCGCCCTGTATCAAACGGGCGAAGCTCATTTGAAAACTGACTCTGCAAAAAATCGGCTGCATCCTCATCCGTCACCAGCAGGTGGGCAGCGGGCTCATACTCATATCCAAAAATAGATTCCATGGCGGCAACTTGCCCCGCCTTGCATCATTTTTCAATCGGAGAATTCGAGTTTCATGCTTAGACTGGAATTATGGCTTGTTCCTTCACACTAGGTTAGTTAAACATCCCCGCCTGTGAAAAAAGTCACCGATATCAACATCTCTTCCAAAACGCTCCTACCATCGCCTCTCGCCCTGTGTGAGGAGATCGAAAAAACGGAGGCCGCTGGCAAATTCGTCGCCGACAGTCGCGAGGCTATTAACAAAATTATCTTTGGCGACGACCGACGATTACTTATAGTCGTCGGCCCCTGCTCGATCCACGACCTGAAGGCTGGCCGCGAATATGCGCATAAATTGGCTGCTCTCGCTGAAGAGGTCAAAGACCGCATGCTGCTCGTGATGCGCGTTTACTTTGAGAAGCCTCGCACCACGGTCGGTTGGAAGGGGCTCATCATGGACCCGAATCTCGACGGCACTAGCGACATTCCCGAGGGCCTGCGCATCGCGCGCCGCTTCCTCAAAGAGGTTATCGAGCTCGGGATGCCGACAGCCACCGAACTGCTCGACCCGATCACACCGCAATATATTGCCGACCTCGTCTGCTGGTCGGCAATCGGCGCACGCACCACGGAAAGCCAAACGCACCGCCAGATGGCATCCGGCCTCTCGATGCCCCTCGGCTTCAAAAACGGCACCGACGGCGGACTCACCGTCGCAATCAATGCGATCAAAGCAGCCAGCCAGCCACAAACATTTCTCGGCATCGACAACGAAGGTAAGGCCAATGCGCTCACGACCAACGGTAATCCAAACTGCCACATCGTACTACGCGGCGGCTCTAAAGGGCCAAACTACAGCGCCGCAGACGTCAAGGAAACCAGCGATCAGCTCAAAGCAGCGAAACTGACTCCGGCAATCATGACAGATTGCAGCCACGCCAACAGCGCCAAAGATCCTGCCCGTCAGCCAGCGGTCTTTAAAGAACTGATTCAGCAAAGCCTCACCGACCCAAGCATCATCGGAGCCATGGTCGAAAGTAACATCAACCACGGCGCACAGTCCTTCCCGCAACCGATCGAAGACCTCCAATACGGCGTCTCTATCACCGATGGCTGCATCGACTGGGACACCACCGAGGCGATGATCAAACAAGCCTACCAAGCACTCGCACCGACCTTCGAAGCTTAACAGACCACTTAGACCAACTGATTTGATTCAACGCACCAATGAGTTTTTCTTCATCAGCTGAACTCCACCACACAAATTCAGCGCTTCTCTTAATCCAAAATCGAAAACGAAAATCATGAGTAAACAACCTATTCGCGTCGCAGTCACCGGAGCAGCCGGAAACATTGGCTATGCCCTTCTCTTCCGGATCGCATCTGGCGCTATGTTTGGCCCCGATCAACCGGTCGCACTCAATCTGATCGAAATCCAACCGGCACTCGAAGCCCTCAAGGGCGTCGTCATGGAACTTGATGATTGCGCTTTCCCGCTTCTTAAAGACGTGGTTGCAACAACTGACCTCGACGAAGGCTTCAAAGATGTCAATTGGGCCTGCCTCGTCGGCTCCGTCCCACGTAAAGCTGGCATGGAACGCGCCGACCTACTCAGTATCAATGGTAAGGTCTTCACTGGACAAGGTAAAGCGATCGCACGCAACGCTGCTGCCGATGTCCGCATTCTCGTCGTCGGCAACCCTTGCAACACCAACTGCCTGATCGCGATGAACAACGCAGAAGGTGTCCCGAATGATCGTTGGTTCGCAATGACGATGCTCGACGAAAACCGCGCGAAGACACAGCTCGCTCAAAAGGCAGGCGTCGACGTCACCGAAGTCACCAACATGACGATCTGGGGCAATCACTCTGCCACACAGTATCCTGACTTTTACTCTGCACAAATCGGCGGTAAGTCGGCAGCAGAAGTCATTGATGATGAAGCATGGTTTAAGGATGAGTTCATTCCCAACGTGCAAAAGCGCGGTGCAGCAATCATCGCAGCTCGTGGTTCCTCATCGGCTGCATCTGCAGCCAACGGCATCGTTGACGCAGTTCGTAAAATCGTCACACCGACACCAGCTGGCGACAGCATCAGCATGTGTATCTGCTCCGACGGCAGCTACGGAACCACACCAGGCTTGATCACATCCCTTCCTGTGCGTTCCGACGGTCGCAAGATCGAAGTCGTGCAAGGCATCGAAATCAACGAATTCAGCCGCGCTAAAATCGACGCCAGTGTTCAAGAACTCGAAGATGAACGTGAGGCCGTCAAAGACCTGATCTAAATCCTGAACTTCAATCGTTTTAAATCAAAGCCCGACGTCCTCAGCACGTCGGGCTTTTTTGGCTCGATCCATATCATTAACAAGCGCTAGAGCACAGTCGTTCGATTTCCAATCTAGGCGGCAAAGTATTGACTCATAAACAAAGATTCACGAAAAACTTTGTATATCGAGTGGCAACCCTCAAGCGTAAGCTCACTTCTCAACTCGAACAACCTCTCCTATGATTCCCTATCTGCACATATTGATCCGCGTCGAAGACGATGGTTCCTTGCATGCATTGGGCGCATTCACCACCAAAGAAAAGCAAAGCGCCTATCAATCTGCTGCTGGTCTTAAGAGCAACCAAGTACGCTTGGATTTCCACAACGGTCCCTTCGAGGACGATACAAAAGTGATCTACGCGGGGCACCGGCGCTGGAACATGAACCGCTTCCAACTCGCGGGCTACTTTAAGACCGAAGGCGAATCCTGGACATGGGTAACTCAAGAAGGCTACGTCAGCGTCCTTCATATTAACACCGATTTCGACAGCGAGAAAGCACTCGAAAAAGAAGCACTCGAACGCTACGCAAAACTACAAAAACGCTGGCGCCTCAGCTCATACGAAGAGCTCATCGCCCGCGAAGGCGCAGAAAAAGCACGCGCTAATCTCATGCTGCGTTTTTACGAAGACGCACTCGAATCCTTCAAACCAAAGTCCCGCCGAGACATACGAGCCCTGTACGCTCTATTTGCCCTCATCGTTGCCCTACCCTTCGCCATCTTCTTCTTCCTTAACAACGCCCCCGAATTCGACGTAGACGTCAATCAGGTCAAATGGCTCCCTGACTACACGTCGCATATTTCTTACTATCGCTCCAAACAAGTTCAAGTCTATGAGTTTCAGGTTAGTCTGGAAAACTTTAAAGCTTGGGCCGAAGGCAACGGCATGCAGGTGCACCGCCTAGGCAAACAAAAAACCCTTAGCCGCTATAAGGCCTATTTACCCGCAGACAAAGAGCAGCAAACCCAACCAATATCGCCCGACGGCTCCGTTACCGTAGAGCAATTCGAAACATGGCAAGCTGCGATTAGCATCCGCATCCAAGATGGCCTGATCGCACAAAGCGCCGCCGAAGGCTCTGCTACCGCGGTGTACGATCCAAAAACAAACAAAGCCTATTTCGAAAATTTAATTGCCTTCTAGACCAC
>JAFMHF010000134.1 GCA_017854655.1 Puniceicoccaceae bacterium
CGGAGCTTAATCAATATCTGAAGGAGCCGGTGCGCGAAGGCTGGTCCTACGGCGAAGATCTGTGGAGCTAAGTCCCAGGCCATTCACATACTTAAAAAATACAAAATCCTTTCTCCGACGTCGCTGCCTTGTGCAATCCGTCGCTGAACCAAGCTGATTAGCTGTCGTCGCGTGCGGTGAAGAGCCCGAGATTAAATGCTTTACGCACCGCTGAGGGGGCATTCTGAACCTGGAGTTTTTCGTAGATATGACGGATGTGGGTATCGACCGTGGAAAAACTGATATTGAGTTGGTCGGCGATTTCTTTTTTTACCAGACCGTTACTGAGCAAGGTTAGGATTTCGAATTCTCGCGGCGTCACGACCGTGTTCATTTCCTGTGGAGCCAGTTTACTTTGCAATGTTTTGACAATGAATCCGGCGATGCTGTCGTCGAGCGCTGCGCCGCCAGTCATGACGGTGTGGACTCCTTCGGTGAGTTTTTCGAGAGTGGAGGATTTGAGCAAGTAGCCCGCTGCACCTCGGGAGATGGCAGCTACGACGTCGACTTCGTGATCCGACTGAGTGAGGACGATAATGGGGGTCTTAGGTACGGCCTCACGGAAATGAGGAAGCGCCTCCAGACCGCTCATGCCAGGCAGGCGCAGGTCTAGTAAAATAAGGTCGGGTGTTGTCCCTACGGGCATAGCCTTCAGCTCGCGCAGTGCGGCTTCCGCAGTGCCGAATTGGCTGATCAGTTCGATGTCGCTCTCGGCTCCGAGTGTGAGGGTGATGATGTCTCGGTAGTCGCGGTTGTCCTCGATCAGCGTGATGCGGATAGTGTCTGTCATGATATTTTTTTATGCGAGTATCGGGTCTTCAACTGCAGGGTAACTTGGGTACCGCCGCTGGCGAGGCTTTCTGTTTTTAGCTTAGCCTTGAGGAGTCGTGCGCGACGTTTCAGTGAGGCGGGGACTTCGCCATTCAAGCCATGGCCGTTGTCGGCAATTGACAAGGTTAGCATTCTATCGCCAGCAACGAGGTGAGTTGTAATCTGTGTGGCCTCGGCATGGCGAATGATGTTGGTCAGGCATTCCTTATAAAACAGGAAGAGGCCGATGCGTTTGCCTGGGGAGATGTTCTGTAGTCGTTCCTCCCGTTCGAAAAATAGATCATGTTGATGATCCGTGGTGACGCGCGAGGCGGTCCGGCGCATCTCTACGGCCAGGTCATCGTAGAGCCCTTCGGCTTCCAACATGTTGGTGCAGTATTTGGCGGCCGCGGCGGTGCGTTGCGTGAGTGAGCGCATACGCTGCATGAGTTGTTCAAGCTGCTGCGGATTTTCTTTTTCTCGGCTGACAAAGTCGCTGAGCAGACCGATCGCATGTAGGTTGGCGCCAAGCTCATCGTGTAGGTCTGCGGCGATTTGTTCGCGAGTGCGATGGATCGCTCGTTGGTGCAGTGAGCGGTTGATGAGGAGGATAAAGCCGATGATGACCAGAAGCAGCGCCGCCAGCCAGATCATGCGCTGAAGCATCGTTTGTTGCTGTGCATAGCGTTGGTTGAGTTCGGCGGCTATGGGCGGGCGCTCCAATTCCAATTGGTGACGGCGGGCAAGTTGAGCCATCCATTCGCGGGTGGAGAGGATACGTCCGTAAAAGTTGCTGCCGTCTGTTAGTAAAGAGCTGGCACGATAGCCTGTTAAGAGCTCTGTGGTTACAGGCTTTTTGAGTGCGACGTTTTCTCCGAAAGCAAACAGTTCAATTTCCGCAAAGCCCACTCTTGACCGGATTATCCGATCCCCATAAATGAGGTCAGGCTCAAGTGCTGTCAGACGGACATAGCGGCAAGGTGTTTCAGGGAAGGCGCGCACGATGATGGGGCCTACATCGTAGATGGATACTTTGCGATACTCCATCAGGATTACGGCGTCGGAGAAATCGGCTCGTTGGGCGCCTTCCACAATGAGATACTTGGGCAGGCCAAGTCCGCTGGTTGTGCTCTGTGGGGCGGTATCGCTTTGTTCCACCGTGTGCAGATGGATCCGAGATAAGGGCAGTACCGCCTGCAGATCGATCGTGATGGTGGGGGTGCTCGTTGGTCCTGCCCCATTGAAAAAGGCAACAGTTTTGTCTCCCTGCCCCGTGTCCATTTGATAGGGCATAAAGCCGTCGACTAGAAATTCCTTTTTGCGGCCAGGAAGCTGCGCAGGTTCGAGATGGCTGTCTGCAGAGGAGAGGGAAATAGGGCGGTTAATCGCGACATTTTCTTCGCCGCTAAAAATCAGCAGTTCTGCTAGTTCAAGATTGAATTGACCGTCGAATTGACGTGCCGAGAGTTTTGTGGCCTCGACTCGCACCCAAGATGCAGTGATGTCGCAGGGCACGACCAGCGGCGCAATGCGCGGGAGGAGTTGATTTTCTTCGCTAAACGAGGCGATCACTGTGCCAGCGGAATTCGGATCTGTTCCGGCAAGGATCCGGAACTCTACGGGAAATGCATCTGCTAGGAATCCGTTTGCGGTGTCGCGCCAGATCGCGGGCACCAAGACGATTTGGTCGATGGCGGTGGGCTGCTCCAGTTCGACCTGCACCCATTCGAGTTGATCCGCATTTAAATGTGGGGGCGAACGATAGCCAATCGAGCCGGTTCCGCTACGCGGGTTGAAGCGAGCCAGTTGATCCAGTTCGGCGTCGATTGCCTTTAGGCGTTGCTCCAGTTGGGTGGTCGAGAAGTGTTCCGCCACAGGTCGTGCCGAGCTAGTCATAGCCGACAAAGATCCGGCCAGTAAGCTTGTTAGACAGATGATGACAATTCGGTGCATGCTTGGTTCGAAATTAGGACACTAGCGCGTGGGTTCTGCATGTCCAGTTTAAGCAAGGCGTTCGGGTATCACGCAATCGCGTGATTGGCAGGATTGGTAGATTGTGTTAGCCTCTACCCTTGGAACAAGATATGAATAATAAGATAAAACTAAGCAGCTGTTTTTGGGTCGCAATGATGCTGTCGTCTTTGTGCGCGAACGCGGCCAAGCAGGATTTTCAGCAGGAGCAGGATCAGCC
>JAFMHF010000066.1:0-7839 GCA_017854655.1 Puniceicoccaceae bacterium
AAAGGAGGGCGAGTCGCCCTCCCTCCTTTACTCACGAATCGAGGATGAACCTTTTTGTATCCTCTGAATGGTTCGGTCCTAGGATCGTGGGCCTTGTCTTAATTCACACCTTGCCATTAGCCTGGCTCAGCGCATGACTATTGGCATGCGAATTTTTCTAATTGGAGCGCTTTTGAGCGTATTGGTCGGTGCCATGCAGGCGCAGGAAGGCTTGCAGCCGAAGTATGATATTTCGGCTAGTATCGCGAAGCTTCCCGAGCAGACGGATTTCTTTGGCACATGGTTGCGCTCCGATGGTACCTATAAGATCGAGATCGAAGCGGGTAAACCAGCGGGTACAGTGGTGGCACGTTACTTCAATCCGGATCCGATCAACGTGGAAACTTCAATTTTTGATGAGGTTGAGGGGCAACCGCGGCTTGAGTTTGTACTGCGCGACGAGGGCTATCCTGGGTCTGCGTATCGATTGATTTACTTGGCGGAACGTCGCGTGTTGGTTGGCACCTATGCACGTCCTGATGCCGAGCCGAGTCAGGTCTATTTTGTCAGAGAAGAGGAACAATAATCAGCCATGGTGAGTCGATTTCGAGCACATTGGCGGCGGGTTATATTTCAGTCTAGCCGCTGGGATGAGAAAGCGTTTGATGTCTGTTTGATCGTCGCCATCGCCTTGAGCGTGGTGGTGGTGATGCTCGAGAGTATCCCCACGCTCAATCCAGATCTGCGGCGGGTGCTATATTTTGTCGAGTGGGGTATTACGATCCTGTTTACGCTCGAGTATATACTGCGCTTGTATGTTTCTTTGAGGCCGTTGCGGTATGCGCGGAGTTTCTTTGGCGTGGTGGACCTACTGGCGATTTTGCCGACCTATCTTGATCTGTTGCTGCCGGGAGCGCATTATCTCGCGTTGCTGCGCGTGCTTCGAGTGCTGCGTATCTTCCGTGTACTGAAGCTCGTCAAGTATATCGGTGAGGCCAACGTTTTGATGCATGCGATGCGCTCCAGTGCGCGCAAGATTGCGGTGTTTATCTTCGGAGTGGTGGTCCTAGTGCTTATTTTAGGGTCGTTGATGTATTTGATTGAAGGAGCGGAGCACGGCTTTACCAGTATTCCGAAAAGTGTGTATTGGGCGATTGTTACACTGACCACCGTCGGCTACGGCGACATCTCGCCAGTCACACCACTGGGGCAGTTTTTTGCCTCAATTATAATGATTACAGGCTATGGCATTATTGCGGTGCCAACAGCGATTGTGACGGCTGAAATGACCAACCTCAGTCGCGATCCCATCGCCGAGCGTGAATCTGAAGATCCAGTTTGCCCCGCCTGTGGTTGGCAAGATCACGATCATGATGCTGCGTATTGCAAGGTCTGTGGAGGTCACTTGCCAGCTGAGTTTCAACCAAAGTAATGGCCAGCAAAATCTATGATCAACGCGGAAGAGAATAAAAAGATTAAGCAGTTACTGGCGACGGACGCCTCGGTGGCGCAACAAACGCAAGCGCTGAGCTGGTTGGCAGATTATTGTGAAGAGAGCTACATCCTAAACCTGCCGCCTTCGACTGCTGCGCTGGCTGCGTTAAAAAAGTTTTCTAACAAGATCAAAGCAGATGCGCTGTTGAAGCGTCGCGCGGCAACAGTCGTGAAGCAATACAAACTCCGCTAGCCAAGTAGTCGCGGAGAGTTAGTTGCCGAAATTGCTGAGCGCTAAGCGAGTGTGAATTGAGCTAAGACCCTTTGCAGGTCGTAGATATTTACCTTCTTATTAAATTTCTTTTGGATCGGAGATGTGTCACTCCCGACCCAGATTTTTAATTCCGCGTCGAGGTCAAAACGACCTGATGTCTCAATGCTGAATTTAGTAATTTTGGAATATGGGATACTCAAATATTCAATTTTCTTACCAGTCATCCCTTGGACATCGACAATCATCAGTCGTTTGTCGGTGAAGATGAATGTGTCGCGGAAGACTGCGAAGCCGACTTCAATCGTCTCTCCTTCAGCTAAAAGCTGAGCATAGTCCGTCTCGATTTTATCCGGCGCAACGACTCCTGCGTTTCCTAATATTGATGATAAAATTCCCATAATTTAACTATTTAATTTTTTGGTGGTAGGGGCCGGTTGCCGCTGGGGGTAGCAGCGCGAAGTGCCCCGTGGATGGTAAAGGTATAAAGTGATTTCCGTCCTAAACGCAATCAAGCTATCTGGGGGAGACGCTCGAACGATCACGACTAATATTTTTTTAAACAGACGAGAGCAATATCTATCATAAACGATTGACCCCATCTGAGAGCACTTTTTATTGCTAAATATCGCAAATTTACCGGGGTTGTGAGGTATAACGTTCGGCGAATCGCATCTACAGGCGGGCGCAGCAGGAAGATTTCTTAGCTAAAAATGCATACGGATAGTCTCAATGAATTACGCCAGCTAATCGATTTCGGTTTAGTGGTTTTACTTTGGCTGGTGCAGTGGATTATATATCCGTCATTTTTGCAGGTCGCGCCGGAGCGGCTGGTTAAGTGGCATGCCCAGTACACCCAGCGAATGGGCTATATTGTGATGCCGCTGATGTTCGGCCAATTGGGTTTATCCGTGCTGGCAGTCTGGCAAGTCGGTGGCGGCTTAGGCTGGTTGGACTTGTTGTTGGTACTCAGCTGTTGGGGGCTGACTTTCGGGTTTTCGGTCCCCCTGCACCAACAAATTGCGGCAGGCGAGAGTCATCCGAAAGTCTTACAGCGATTAGTGCTTACTAATTGGCCTCGCACGCTGGTCTGGACTTTTGTTTTCACGTTGGGTTTTTGGCGTTAAGCACAATACTGCGCTGCCCCATTTTGAGTCGCGGCGTCAAATGGCCACTGGGTTCGACTTAGTGGATTGTTGATGCGCTCATTGTATCAATGAAGCGGTTGCCTCTTTTGGGTTTTTGCTAAATACATGATCATAGCCCCCCTAAAACGATCAGAGAAACCAGTACTCTAGGTAGTATGCCGGTGGATTCCATGACTCTTTTACCACTCGGGTAGAAGGTTAAATATTGCCCTTTAAATTCATGTATTTTTTTACCGGACGGGTATTCCTTCACATACGAGCCATCAAACTGCAGCAACTTCTTTCCCGATGGATAGGTTTTGATGTATCCGTCTTCATATTTATAAATGATTTTACCTGAAGGGTACTCCTTTATTTTCTCTCCATCGAATTCATATAACTTTTTTTGGCTCGGGTATGATTTTAAATATTGCCCGTCATATGAAAACAATCGCTTTCCTGATGGATACGATTGCAGGTAATTATCTGCAGAAGCGCTAGTAGCTATTAGTGTTAGAATCGAAAATAATGAAAATAAACTACGCATATTGGCTCCTTTTATTATTCTAAAATGATGTATCCTCAAAGTTATGGGCACAACGCCAAAAGTGAGGTGCTGGTGGCTGGGAGCGTAGCGACTAAGTGCTTAGCTTGCCAATGGCATGGTGTTCGGTAGATGGTGGTGGGAGTATGTCGGAAGCCCTGGGGCGTGTGTTTAGCGGGCGCGACTAAGCATGATTTGGTTGCCGTCGCTGTCTTCACACATGGCTAGGTGGGGCGGCTCACCATCTTCTGGTAGAGGCTCGCGCTCGCACTTGCCGCCTGCTGCGACGATCTCGGCAGCGCCGACGACGACATCGGCCACTTGAAAGGTGAGCCCGGTCCAGGTGCGCTTGCCTTCGCCACCGCCATGGATGGCAATCAGACTGCCCGCGACTTCAATCTCTGTGATGTGCGGATTTTGCCTTACGACGGACGCACCGAAGCAGGTTTGATAAAAGTTGACGGCGCGCTCAGCATCAGCGGCCCAGATTGTATATTTTAGTTTTTCGACGTGCATGTGAGTATTTGTAGCCGAGAATGCCGTAGAAGCGACACTCATGTCGCTTTCTTGCAGGTAGCGAACCATAGATCATGCGGTATCTTCCCCTGTAAGGGGCGATGCCACAATTTTTGGCGCTTTTTTCTGGCTCCATGCGGACAAGCGACAAGAGTGTAGAGTCTACACTATCTATGAAAGTTGTCTTAGCGGAAAAACCCTCAGTCGCCCGCGATATCGCGAAACACCTTGGAGCGACCACCCAAGGAAAGGGCTTTCTAAAGAACGACGAATGGACCGTGACCTGGGCCTTTGGCCATATGGTCGAGCTGCAGGAGCCAGAAGACTATACCCCAGAGTGGAAGCCGTGGCGTCTCAGTAGCCTGCCAATCATTCCGGAAGACTTTAAGTTACGCTCGCGCAAAGATGGGTCAGCGCATGAGCAGTTGATGATTATAAAGGGGCTGTTTGACGAGGCTGATGAGATCATTTGCGCGACGGACGCCGGCCGTGAGGGCGAGTTAATTTTCCGCTACATTCTAACATGGACTGAGTGCGAGACCAAGCCGTGCCAGCGCTTGTGGATTAGTTCGCTGACGACTACGGCGATTGCGAAGGGCTTTAGCCAGCTCGCGCCGAGTGCTGATTTTGATGGGCTCTACCACGCGGCGAAGTGCCGCAGTGAGGCAGACTGGGTGGTGGGACTGAATGCTACACGTTTCTTCACGGTTGAGTACGGCAAGCGCAACTTGCTGCTTAGCCTCGGTCGTGTACAGACACCGATTCTCGCGATGATTGTGAATCGTGACCTGGAGGTTGAGTTTTTCAAGCCGAAGGATTTTTGGGAGGTGCACTCGGTTTGCCGTGAGGCGCTGTTTAAACACACGGGCGGTAAGTTCGACGATCAGGCCACGGCCGCGGCGATTGTTGAGAAAGTGACTGGCCAAGAGCTGGTGGTAAAGTCGGTCACCAAGAAGAACGAGAAGGCCAATCCGCCGCAGCTTTACGACCTCACTTCGCTACAGCAGGATATGAATAAGCGCTATGGCTTTACCGCCGATCAGACGCTGAAGCTCGCGCAGAGTCTATACGAAAAGAAGCACCTCACCTATCCGCGAACTGACAGCCGTTATATCAGCACTGATATTCAGCCGACGATTCCGCCGCTGCTGGAGGCGCTACGCAGGCTCAAACCCGATGCGATTGATCAGCTGGATCTCGGCGCACTGAATTTTACCAAACGGATCGTCGATGATAAGAAGGTGTCCGATCACCATGCAATCATCCCAACCGAGGTGCTGGGCGATGGCCTGACGGGCGATGAACGTAAGCTCTACGGCGCAGTATTGGTTCGGTTGATTGCGGTGTTCTTTCCGCCGTGCATTAAGGCGGTGACGGTGGTCGATGCGCTGGCTGCTGAGGAGCCGTTTCGGGCACGTGGCAAGGTGCTGGTCGATGCCGGTTGGCAGGCGCTGTATGCGAAGGATAAGGCGGGGCAGTCGGACGATGCAAAGCAAGGTAAAGACGATGCAGTTCAGGAGCTGCCTGATTTTCAGCAAGGCGAGAGCAATCCACATGAGCCGTCGCTGCCGCAGTTTAAGACGTCGGCACCGAAGCGCTTCAATGAGGCGACCTTGCTGCAATTGATGGAGACGGCGGGTAAGACTGTGACCGATGAGGCGCTCAAGGAAGCCTTGAAGGAGAAAGGGGTCGGTACGCCGGCCACGCGCGCTTCGATCATCGAGGTGTTGATTCAACGGCAATACGTCGAGCGTAAGAAAAAAAGCCTAATCAGCACTGAGTCGGGACGTGGCTTGATTTCGCTGATTCAAGATGAGCGATTAAAGTCGCCCGAGCTCACCGGTGATTGGGAGTTTCGCCTCAAGCAAATGGAGCGCGGTAAGTATGACCCTGCGCAGTTCATGACGGAGGTCGGCGATTACACGCGTGAAATTTTGCAATGCACGTCAGCGAAGACTGTCAACCCTGCGAACCTTGGGGCATGCCCGATTTGCAATGCAGCGGTGATTCGCGGCAAGTCGGCCTACGGTTGCTCCGCATGGAAGCAGGGCTGTAAATTTGTGCTACCGGTAGCGCAGTGGGGATTGTCAATTCAGCCTGAGTTGGCGCGTGAGATTTTTGCGCACAAACGTACTCTCACCCCTCACCCGATCGAAATCGATGGTCGCAAGCTGTTTGCCACGCTCAGCCTCGATAAAAAAGGCCAGCTCGGTTATGCTGAGGCTGAGGTCGCGAAAAAGGAAGCGGGGCAAGAAGCGCTCGGAGTCTGTCCGACTTGTGGCGGCGATATTGTTGCGGGTGGCAAGGCTTATGGCTGTTCGAATTGGCGCAATGGTTGCAAGTTCGTGATCTGGAAGACCATGGCGCAGCGGGAGATCCCACTGGAAGTGGCGCAGCAGCTTGTCAGCACTGGCACGACTGAAACCCTGAGCGGGTTCAAATCCAAGGCGGGTAACGACTTCGAGGCCAAGTTGAAGGTTATTGCTGGCGAGGTGAAGTTCGACTTTTCGTAGGTGAGTTGCAGAGGCTTTGCAGTTCGGCAAGCTCGCTAGTCATCACTAGCGAAGACCGCTTTAGAGGTTTTCTTGTGGAGGAATGCCGTCCTAGTTGCTACTGGAATTGCGCGCGGACATCGAGACGATGTCCCTCCAGCATGAGTCGGATCGAACCAAGAATGCCGATTCATTGAAGTCTTGATGCAACTTCCGCCACCGCTCTACTGCAGAAACTCCACGCACATCGGTTGCCCCTCAAACGGGATGTCGGCGCTTTTAAGTGTGAGCGCGCCGGTGTCTTGATGGATTGAAAAGATCGCGAGGGTGGATGAGCGTTGTCCGCCGACGATCAGCCACTTGCCACTGGGGTCGATGTTGAAGTTGCGCGGAATATAAACGGCAGCAGGCGTGTTGGCGATGAGCTTAATGGACCCGTCGACTGCGCGCTGGAAGGTGCTGAGTACGTCGCGCCCTTGTCCTGCCAAGTCGCGGATGGAGGCGTAGAGCCATTGCTCTGAGGGATGGATACGAATCTCTGCGCAGCTCATTCCCTCGGGGGCGATGCCATTGGTAAATACGGATTGGGTGTCGATATACTCGAGTTGGGCGTTTCCGATATTTACGGAGTAGCTCGCAATCGAGAGTGACAGTTCGTTGAGCACGTAGGCGAATTTACCATCGCTGGAGAACTTCATATGCCGCGGGCCTTGGCTGCCGCCTGGCACCTCGGCGGCTCCGCATGGGGTGAGTGTTGCGTGCGCTGGGTCGAGTGCGTAAATCATGACTTTATCGATCCCTAGATCCGGCACGTAAACATAGCAATTGTTGGGGTGGATAAATGCGGAGTGTGGGTGTGGTTCCCTTTGGCGTTTGGGGTTTTGCGCAGAGCCGCTGTGTTGGTGGTTGGATACGACTGCGGTCAATGTGCCATCTGCTCGTATTTGAAATGAGGATACATTGCCGCTTGCGTAGTTTGCGACGACGAGTGCGCTGCCAGTTGCATCGACACTCAGATGGCATGCACTACTACCGAGACTTGGCTGCTTATTGAGAAAAGTTAGGCTACCATCGGCTTGGATTCGAAATGCGGCGACTGCGCCCGTATTTGGTTTTTCGAATCCTGCGGAGGTGGCATACAGGAATTGTTGGTTGGGATGAGTCGCGAGAAAGCCTGGGAACTCGACGGCAACCGCGAGTGTGATCGAAGAGAGAGTGCCAGTGGCGCTCTCAAATTGTGCGCTGTAGATGCCTTCGCTACCTCGGGCTGTGCCAAAGTAAACCTGTGTTTGTTTGGCCGACGCCACGCCGAGCGTGAGAGTGAGTACTAGAAATACAGTGCTACAGAGATATTTTGTAAACATGGTTGTAGAGTTATACTGTGGGCTCAGGGAGTCGAGGTCGCTTCTGCGGTAACAAAAAAGCCCGCTGATTGTGGCAATCAACAGGCTTAAATGGCGGGATAGACGGGATTTG
>JAFMHF010000066.1:7849-12646 GCA_017854655.1 Puniceicoccaceae bacterium
AAGCCCGCTGATTGTGGCAATCAACAGGCTTAAATGGCGGGATAGACGGGATTTGAACCCGCGGCCTCCTGCGTGACAGGCAGGCGCTCTAACCAACTGAGCTACTACCCCTAAAAGTTGGAAGATGCCGACAGTAGAAATCGGATCTTTGAAGTCAAGCGGTGTTTTTACGTTGTTGGCGATTTTTCGGCAGGGCGGTTGGTGAGGTAAGCAAGCCACGTTTTTTATGACTCAGGTTTTGCTTTTTGCCTATTTATTTAGCAGTTTGACTTATTGTATGCGTTTATTAGCAAAGGAATCTGCGACTGGCTCGAAGCCGCGCCGCTCGAAGTTCGGGCCACTGCTGTTGGCGTTGTTGATTCAGGGGGTGTTATTGGGCCTTGCGGTATTTGTGGTAGTGCTGGTGCCGGAATTTCGCTCGGACCCTGAGTTCGTGGCAAAAAAGAAGATCTATTTGCCGCAAAAAGAGCTGCAGCATAAGGTGGCGCTGGCGGCGTTTCAGAATGCCGCGAGTTCGCCGATGCAGATGGAGCGGATTAGTACGGCAGCTTTGCTGCCAGATGCGCTGCCCTCGCTGCCTGCCATGCCTAAAAGTGAATTCAATCCGATTGAGCGCAATCCGGCAGCCTTACAGTCGGATGCCTTGCTCGGGCAATCTGGTGTGTTGGGCGCTTTGCAAGGGTTGAAGACGGGGTCGTCCTCGGCCTCGTTGTTTGGCATCGAGGACAGCGGCCAACGTATTTTGATCTTGTTTGATAATAGCTCGACTGTCTGGAACAAGGCGAGCGCAGCGGGGGTGACGACGGATGCGTTTGTACGCGAATTGTCGATGTTGGTGGACGGACTGAATGCCAACACGCTATTCGGGCTAGTGCCATTTGCGCGGCAGGTCGGCACTTTTCGTGATTATATGGTCGCTGCGGGTGCGCGCAATAAGCAGGAGGCGAAGCGTTGGATTGCGGAGAATGTGCGTTCAAGTCGGAAGGCCACGCAGTTGCCTTTCAGCGAAGATGGTATCCAAGGGGCGCTTACGGTCGCGTTTCAAATGGAGCCAGAAGTGATCTTTATTATATCCGATGGCGATTTTCAGCGCAGCAAGACCGCCAAGACCAGCGCGGGCGATGTGCCGTGGAAGGATGTGCATAAGACGCTACGCGCACTCACTCGCGAGTACGGGATCGAGCCGCGCATTCACTTTATTGGCTTCAAGGTCGAGCCCGAAGCCGCAGCAGCGATTGGTAAGATCACCCGCCGCTTTGATGGCGAATTCAGTGACTTTACCCAGCGGTAGATGGGGGAGTGGAAGCGACACTCTTGTCGCTTTATTCTTCGCAGCCTTGGATTAAGCAAAGCGACAAGAATGTCGCTTCCACGCTTCGCAGCCTTGGATTGAGCAAAGCAACAAGAGTGTCGCTTTATTTTTCGCAGCCTTGGATTAAGCAAAGCGACAAGAGTGTCGCTTCCACGCTGTTTAAGGCAGTCTCGGAGGTCGACCCTCCCTGATGCTAATTGTTCTTACCCTTCTTAAAAGGCCGTGCGCTGGTTTTGGCGCGCTTCTTTGCCCCGCCACCTTTAGTCAGTGGCGCGACGCTGGAGCGCTTGTGGCCTCCCTTTTTGATACGGTCGGCGGATGCTTGGCGACCTTTGCTGCGGCGATTGTTTTTTTGATCGGGGCGGCGCTCAATCTTGCCAGTTGTAGCAGTGACGCGGAAGTCGATCTGACGCTTGTAGCGATCCACGCGATTGACTTCGACCATGATGTGTTGGCCAAGTGAATACGTCTTATGCGTGCGGCGTCCGATTAATGAAGTGCCATCGTCGCTTGCGTGGTAGAAGTCGTCGTCGAGTTGCGAGATGTGCACCATGCCGAACGCGAGCGAGTCGGTGAGTTCGATAAACAAACCGTGATTTTTGACGTCAGTGATGATGGCTTTGAAGGATTCCTTTTCGGGCTTCTTCAGTTCGCGTTCATAGAATTCGAGGAGCTTGGTTTTGACTGAGTCGCGCTCGGCATCGACACTGTTGCGCTCAGCGACGCTGAGGTGGTCACCGAGAGAGAGCAGCTTGCCTTGCGTGTAGCGGATGTCGGGCTCGTTGGGCGCCGAATTGACGCCAGTCTTGTGCATGTAGCCGTCGAGTACACGGTGTACAATCAGGTCGGAGTAGCGCCGGATCGGCGAGGTGAAGTGGGTGTAGTCGGGCTTGGCGAGACCGTAGTGGCCATCAGCGCTGGCGCGGTATTGCGCCTGCTTGAGACTGCGTAGCACCTGGACTTTAAGCGTGTAGCCCTGTGGGTGCTCTTTGAGCTTCTTGAGTAGCATGCTCATCTCGCGCGGCTTGCTGAGGTTGCCGCATTGCACGCCGAAGGTGATCATCGTCTCGCGGAGTTCTTGCAGCTTTTCGTCCTCCGGTTCGTCGTGCACCCGATAGATACTGGGGAAGTTAGAGCGCTTCATCGCGCGGGCCACTTGTTCATTGGCGGAGAGCATGAACTCTTCGATCAGTTGATGGCTCTCGTCGTTAAACTCTTTTTCGATGCGGTCGGTGTAACCTTCCTCATCGACGTAAAGTTTGACCGAAGTCATGTCGAGGTCGAGCGAGCCGTTCTTGAAGCGGCGCTGGCGTAGTATCGTGGCGATATCCCAACTCTTGCGAATATACTTTTGCAGCAGCTTCATCTCATCGTCGTTGACTTCGTCGAGTGAGCGTCCAGTCGAGCCTGTTTGGTGTTTCGGCGGCAGCGGCGTCTTGCGCACGACGTCGAGGTCGTCCTCATTCATAAACGCAAAGGCCTGCTTGTAGGTGAGGCGTTTATTACTGCAGATGACGGTGTTGGCGAAGTCGACGGCCACGATCTCGGCTTGGTCAGAGAAGGTAATGAAACAGGTCTTCGTGAGCCGGTCTTGTGCTTCGACTAGGCTGCAAAGACCATTGGACAGCGCGTGTGGCAGCATCGGGATGACGGTGCCAACCAGGTAAGTGCTGTTTGCGCGTTCCTGAGCTTCGACGTCGAGCGGTGTGCCTGGCTTGACGTAGGCACTGACGTCAGCGATGTGCACGCCAACGCGGATATTGCCGTCGTCTAATTGTTCTACAGAAATCGCGTCGTCAAAGTCTTTGGCGTCGTCTGGGTCGATGGTAAAAGTAAAAATATCGCGGCAATCTTGACGGCCTACGGTGTCTTGTTCGCGAACGTGGTCGGGAATGGCCTCGGTTTGCTTCTCAACGGCAGAGGGGAATTGCGGGTTGAGGTTGTATTTAAACAAAATGGCTTTGAACTCGGCATCGGGTTCGTGCGTGCGGCCGAGTACTTCGCTAATTTCGCCTTCTGGATTGAGGTGGCGTTGCTTCCATTCGAGTAGTTTGACCACGACTTTGTCGCCCACCTTGGGAATCGGTTTAATGCCGCTGTTTGAGGGCTGAGGGACTAGCACGTCTTGAGTGATGCGAGGATCATCTGGGACAACGTAGTAGGTGTGGCGGCCTTTCTCGAGGGTGCCGGGGATGGCTTCGCGGGCGCGTTTAAGAATACGAATAACGCGCACATTCGGCTTTTCGTTTGGATCGTAGGCGGGTCGCTGTCGGCCTTTGCCGCGAAAGGGACTTTGCTGCGGCCGCTGTATAATGCGTGCGAGCACTTGGTCGGCATGTAGCGAGACTCCCGTGTCTTCGACTGCGACGGGGTAGCCAGCGCCAGGGCCAGAGGGTTTGCCGGTGGTGGATTCGGGGATCAGCGTCGCCGCGCCGTTTTGGCGGAACATGATGCGGCCGCTAACGAGGTCGGCATCATCAGGAATGCAGAGTTTGTCTTTCTTGAGGCGTGCGAGCTCGCCGCGCTCAAGCATTTCATCGAGCAGGCTGTGGGCAGCTGCAATTTCTTTAGTGCCGATCTTGAGGACGGCGAAAATCTCTTCGCGCCGCATGGGCACGTAATCTTTAGTGCGTAAAAGTTGCAGTAGTTGTGGGCGTAGTTCCATATGGATGGTGACTCAATCGAGTTTTAGAGGATATGCGAGCCGCGTCTTGTTGCAAGCAGAGGGGTGCGGGCAGGGGTGCGGGCGGTCTTGACGGTTGCAGGAGTGTTTCGAGCGGAGGGATCAATGGAGCCGAAAAACGGAGTCGAACCGTCGACCTATTCATTACGAATGAATTGCTCTACCAACTGAGCTATTTCGGCAAACATTTAAAGATCAACTGCTTAAGGGTGATTGAGCTTCAAACTTTTTGAACTTAGCCACTTTTTAGCCGTTGATGGCTTGGTCGTGCGTCTCGGGTCTGTCGCTCAAGGAAGCGAACTTCCTCCGTCAATGAACAATAGATTGGGAATGTTTGGCGACTCGTCAATACTTCCGTTGGCTATCTGAGCTAATTAATTAGTCGCGGTCTTTTATTCGAAGGCAAAGCGCGGGATCCTGACCGAACATTTCTTTGGACCTATAAAGTGCCAGAAGTGTTGAATCATAGCACTGATACAATCGCAGCGACGAGAGTAACGCTTCGGTGCAAGTTCCTGGTTCGGCACTCAATACATCTAATTGATCTGAGGGATTGAAGTCAGTCGGTAAAGTTATAGCCGCTACTTTAAGCGGATTAGCCATTGGATAATTTTCACTATTTTTTAATAACGTAAAAAAAGTTTGTAATTTATAGACTTATAATCACGGTTTAATGATGATCATTTAATAGTATTTTTGGGTAAATGTCGAGATTGAAAATTTATATCTATCGAATTTAAGATTAATCATGATCTACATTGCACTCTTACTTTTCGCCGTCTTGGTTTACAGCCGACGGCGC
>JAFMHF010000141.1 GCA_017854655.1 Puniceicoccaceae bacterium
GGCAGCACCGATTACAAACTCAGCCTCGCCGACCGCTGGATCGTCTCACGCCTGCAACAAGCCGAAATCGACGTCAGCGCCGCCATCGACAGCTACCGCTTCGACCTCGCCGCACAAGCACTCTACGACTTTGTCTGGAACGACTACTGCGACTGGTACCTCGAACTCTCAAAGCCAGTACTGTGGGACGAAAATGGCGACCCCGAACTGAAAAAAGGCACCCGCCGCACCCTCGTGCGCGTACTCGAAGCCACCCTCCGTCTCGCCCACCCAATGCTGCCATTTATCAGCGAAGAGATCTGGCAAACCATCGCCCCCTTCGCCGGCGTTGGACTCAAGGCAGACGGCGACACCATTATGCTGCAGAGATTCCCCGTCGCCGATCACAGCAAAATCGACAGCGCCGCACTGGCCGATATTGAATGGCTGAAGAAAGTTATCCTCGGCGTGCGCAATATTCGTGGCGAAATGAACATCTCCCCCGCCAAAGCGCTGCCGCTCTACCTCACCAAAGGCGACAAAAACGACCAGCAGCGACTGCAAGACAACCGCCAATTCCTCAGCAAACTGGCCAATCTTGAATCCGTCACATGGCTCGACAACCCCGCCGACGCACCGCCCTCAGCCACAGCGCTCGCCGGTGACCTCGAAATACTCGTACCCATGGCCGGCTCAATCGACATCGGCGCAGAACTCGCGCGTCTCGATCGCGAAATTGAAAAGAACTCAACCGAAGCCGCCAAACTCACCAACAAACTGAGCAACGCAAAATTTGTCGACAACGCACCCGCCGACGTCGTCGCCAAAGAGCGCCAAAAACTCAGTGAATTCGAAAGCTCGGTTATCCAGTTGAAAGAGAAGCGCACCGTTATCGCTGAAATGGCATAACCGCTGAATGTCGCCAAATCTCAACCCCCAACAGCAGGCCGCGCTGAAATATATCGACGGCCCGCTGCTCGTGCTCGCCGGCGCGGGCAGCGGTAAAACCAGCGTAATCACCCGCAAAATTGCCTACCTCGTCGAAGAGTGCGGCATTCCTGCGCGCAATATCGCCGCCGTCACCTTCACCAACAAAGCCGCCCGCGAAATGAAAGCGCGCGTCGCCAGCCTACTCGGAAAAACCGAAGGCAAAGGACTCACCGTCTCCACCTTTCACAACCTCGGCCTCACCATTATCCGCAGCGAAATCAAAGCCCTCGGATTCAAAGCCGGCTTCTCCATTCTCGACCAAGAAGACTGCCGCAACCTCATCAAAGAACTCCTCGTTCGCCACACCGAACTCGACGAAAAGCTCATCGACACCGCGCAAAGCACCATTTCCAACTGGAAGAACAGCCTGCTCGAACCGCACCAAACCGTCGGCGCCAGCAACAGCACCGGCGAGCAAGCCCTCGCCATGCTCTACGAACGCTACCAGCGCGCACTCAAAGCCTACAACGCCGTCGACTTCGATGACCTCATCATGACCCCCGTGCTACTGTTTCGCAGCCAGCCCGAGATACTCGCCAAATGGCGCCGACGCATTCGCTACCTGCTCGTCGATGAATACCAAGACACCAACCTCGCCCAGTACGAACTGGTAAAAACCCTCGTCAACGAAACCCAATCACTCACCGTGGTAGGCGACGACGACCAGTCGATTTACGCCTGGCGCGGCGCACGCCCAGAAAATTTGATGCAACTGCAAGAAGATTTCCCGCGCCTAAACGTCATCAAACTCGAGCAAAACTATCGTTCCACAGGCCGCATACTTAAAGCCGCCAACACCCTCATCGAGAACAACCCGCACCTCATCAGCAAAGCCCTGTGGAGTGAACTGGGCCCAGGCGACCCACTGCGCTTTATCAGCAGCGACAATGAAGACGGCGAATGCGAACGGGTAGTCAACGAAATTATCGATATGCGCCTCAAGCGACGCTGTAAATACAGTGACTTCGCCGTACTCTATCGCGGCAACTACCAAGCCAAAATAATTGAAATCAAACTGCAATCTCAGAGTATTCCCTACGAGATCACCGGCGGCCAATCCTTCTACGCCAAAACCGAAATCAAAGACATCATGGCCTACCTGCGGTTAATCATTAACCCAGACGACGACAACGCCATGCTGCGCATCATCAACACACCGCGCCGACAGATTGGCCCCACCACACTTGAAAAACTCGGCGAGTACAGCAACAAACGCAATATCTCACTCTACGACGCCATCGACGAAGTCGGCCTCAGCGCCACCATGCCCGCCAACAACTTAGAGCGCCTAAAACGCTTTAAACACTGGATCCAAAATATCAACCGCAACGTCTACAACGGCCAACCCATCGCCGCCATCAACGAAATGCTCGACGACATCGACTACCTCGGCTGGCTGCAACAAAACGCCAGCAGCGACCACGTGGCACAAAAGCGCTACGAAAATGTGCAGTTTTTACTCAACCAACTCGCCCAAGTACTTAAGAACGACGAAACCGCCACCGACGAAGAAAACGGCGACAGCAAAATCGAAAACGCCATCGCCAAACTCATACTCCGCGACATCCTCGACCGCGAACAAGAAGAATCAGCCGACGACAAAGTACAACTCCTCACCCTCCACGCCGCCAAAGGACTCGAATTTTTACACGTCTTCATGATCGGCATGGAAGAAGACATCCTACCCCACCGCAACAGCATAGAAGGCGGCCAAATCGAAGAAGAACGACGACTCGCCTACGTCGGCATCACCCGCGCCCAACGCACCCTCACCATGACCAGCGCCCGCCAGCGCACCCAATTCGGCGAAACATCCTCAACCACCCCAAGCCGCTTCGTCGAAGAACTCCCACAAGATGATTTGATAAGAATCGGCGGCGGCGCGCCGATGAGCGAGGAAGATAATAAGGTTAAGGGTGCGGAATCGTTGGCGGCGTTGAAGTCGTTGTTTGGGTAGGAAAATTATTGTCGGGTTTCTACGAGAAAAGGCTAAAACACCAGCCACTCTTATTAACCTACAAATGGTA
>JAFMHF010000067.1 GCA_017854655.1 Puniceicoccaceae bacterium
TCGATGAGGTGAATGGCCGCTGGCTGAACGGCCGCGAGCACGGGGCCACAGAGCGTGTCGACCAAGTCTTGATCGGCGCAATGGCCGCCAAAGGACTCGTCGACCTACTCGAGCGAGGTTCACTGATCATCACTCCGGGCGACCGTGAAGACATCCTACTCGGCGCCATCGCCGCAGAGAGTATCGCCGGCGAGAAAGTCGTTTCCGGTATTATTCTCACGCGCAATGTGCTCCCGCATCCAAAGCTAATGGAGATGATCGCAAAAACCAACATTCCCGTGATCATCTGTCAGGACGATAGCTATGCAGTGGCATCAAAGATCAACCTAATGACCGTCAAGACTCAGCCCAGCGATACCGATAAGATTCCGATCATTAAGAACCTAATTTCAAAAAACATCGATCTCGATGTGATCCGCAACGCCTTCCAAACCGAAAGCAGCATCGCGGAGAGTACCTAGTCCGCTCAGTCGCCATCATTCCGAACGAGGGAAAACTTCTGGCATCTTTGCTCGACGCATCAGACCTGACCCAATAAAGCTCTCGCTTCCCTTTTAAACATGCCAAAGAAAAACGACACACTTACCTTTGAAGATGCCCTTGAGCGCCTTGAAGCCATTCTCGAATCCATGGAAAGTGGTGACACACCACTTGCTGATCTGGTTGCTAAATTTGAAGAAGGCTCGAACCTACTGAAAAACTGCCAGCAAAAGCTCAAAGAAGCGGAACTGAAGATCGAAAAGCTCAATATCAAGACCGGCGAAGTCGAGCCGTTCGAAGACGCTAGCACCGAGGCCTAGTCTCGAACGGCACACATCGCGCAACGCACACCAGCAAATTTTTTAAGAGTATGGGCCTACTAGAGCGGATTCAATCACCCGACGACGTAAAACAGTTATCCGAGGCAGAGCTACCAGTGCTCGCCGCGGAGATACGTGAACGCATCATCTCTGCCACCTCGCAAAACGGTGGACATGTGGGGCCCAATCTCGGTGTCGTCGAGCTGACCATCGGCCTGCACCGCGTCTTCAATACCCCTAAGGACCGCTTCGTTTTCGATGTGTCCCACCAAGGCTATGTGCACAAGCTCCTCACTGGTCGCAATGGTGCAGCCTTTGATAAGATTCGCCAATGCGACGGCCTCAGTGGCTTTTTAAACCGCAGCGAAAGTGAACACGATGCTTTTGGTGCCGGCCATGCCGGCACCGCGCTGTCAGCCGCACTCGGCATGGCCACTGCGCGTGACAAGCGCGGCTCAGACGAGCATGTCGTCGCCCTTTGTGGAGACGCCGCCTTCACCTGTGGCATCACCATGGAAGCGCTCAACAACGTCGCCACCTCGACCAAGCGCCTGATTATTATTCTCAACGACAACAAATGGTCGATCGCCAAGAACGTCGGCGCGCTCCCCCGCTACTTTAACGAGCTGATCACCAACCCGCTCTACAACCGGCTGAATGACGATTTCGAGTCGCTACTACAGAAAGTCCCAGGCGGTGAAACCATCATTCAGTTCGGCTCCAAGTGGAAGAAAGAGACCAAGGACTTCTTCGTGCCGTCCTCACTGTTTGAGAAATTCAACGTGCGCTACATTGGTCCCATCGATGGTCACGACCAGAAGCAGGTCGAGCACTACCTCGAATTTGCCAAACAATCCGAGCAGCCGGTATTACTGCATATTTTGACCACCAAGGGTAAAGGCTACGACGTCGCTATCCAAAACCCCGAGCGCTTCCACGGCGCAAGCCCCTTTGACGTCAAGACTGGCAAAGGCGCACCATCGGCCGCCGGTACTGCCCCGAAATATCAAGACGTAATGGGCCGAACTCTGGTCAAACTCGCCAAGAACGATAAAAGCATCGTCGGCATCACCGCAGCGATGCCAGCCGGCACTGGGCTCAATATTCTAGAGCAAGAACTACCGGATCAATTCATCGATGTCGGTATCGCCGAAGAGCACGCGGTGCTCTCTGCAGCCGGCATGGCCACCTCCGGATTTCATCCAGTTTGCGCGATCTACTCGACCTTTTTGCAGCGCGCCTTCGACCAGCTCATCCACGACGTTGCCCTGCAAAACCTACCAGTGATGTTCTGCATGGACCGCGCGGGCCTTTCGCCCAACGACGGCGCCACACACCACGGCCTATTTGACCTCGCTTATTTGCGTAACATTCCAGGTGTAGTCGTCATGGCGCCCTCGAACGAAGACGAGCTTGCCGATATGATGGCCACCGGCATCGCTTATCAAGGCCCGAGCTTTGTGCGCTACCCACGCGGCGAAGCGATTGGCACGCCGATCAAAGAGATGCCCGAAGCCCTCGAAATCGGCAAGGCCGAACGCCTACAAGAACAAGGTGAAATCGAGATCTGGGCAATCGGCTCGATGATCGCCGATGCAGAGCAACTCGCCCAACAGCTTCACGCAAACGGCATTCAAGCCGGCGTGGTCAATGCTCGCTTCGTCAAACCACTCGACACCGAGCTACTCCTTTCATCCGCGCAAGACTGTCAACTGATCGTCACGATGGAAGACAACGTCATCAGCGGCGGCTTCGGCAGCGCGATCATGGAAGCACTGCAAGACGGCCACTGCCTACGCCCCGTCGAGCGTATCGGCTGGCCCGATGTATTTGTCGAACACGGCAACTCCGTGGCCGCCCTGCGCAAGCGCGTCGGCATCGACCCCGAGTCGATTCTTCAAAAAGTACTCAAACGCTACCGCGCACTCGGCGACTGACAGGGCCTAAGGCAAGTAGACGTGAGTGTGAGAAGTGAGTCGCAATCAGACGCGCGGTTCGCCAATAGCATCGAAGATTGCTGGGTAAACCCGCTCGCTACGAAAAACTGAAGGGACTGGCTTTATGCCATGCCCTTGCGCTAAATCAAACTCACTCCCGTTTTAATCTTCCCAACCACTGCAGTCGGCTTTTATCTGCCCACATGCAGCTATTAAAAACACCCCTATTTCTCGCATCCATCCTCGCACTCGGCAGCTCGGCGCTGAAAGCCGATGTGACGCTCTCTAATATTTTTGGTGATCACATGGTGCTCCAACGCGAACAAGCGAATCCCGTATGGGGCAAAGCCGACGCCGGCGAGCAAGTCACCGTATCGATAGGCGGTCAATCGCATCAAACGACGGCCAACAAACATGGACTCTGGCGTGTTAAATTGGATCCAATGGAGGCAAATGATCAACCACAGCTGCTTCAAGTGTCAGGTCGCAAAAATCAGGTCTCGATTGAAGATGTCCTTGTCGGTGAAGTCTGGGTCTGCTCAGGGCAATCCAACATGCAGTGGCCACTCACTAATACCTACAATGGAGCTGTGGAGATCGCCACCGCCAACCACCCGCAAATCCGTCTCATTTCGGTGCCGCAGGTCGGCACACAAGAGCCACAAGACAACTTCAACGGCGCATGGAGCGTATGCTCGCCGGAGTCTGTCGGCAACTTTTCGGCAGTCGGCTATCTTTTCGGCAGTCGCATCCACAGCGCACTCGGCGTACCAGTCGGCCTGATTGACAATGCGTGGGGCGGCTCAGCTGCCGAAGCATGGGTGCCGCGCGATGCGCTGGAAGCAGACGGCGGCTACGCTGCACTGCTCAACTCGTGGGATACAAAAGTCGCCGCTTATACCGACGAGATGCACGCGGCCAAAGTTGCCGAATATAAAGCATGGCTGGAGGCTGGTAAACCAGGGAAGGCAAAGCGTTCTCCCAGAGATTTCCGCGCTGGTCAACATCGTCCAGCCAACCTGTTTAACGGCGTATTGAATCCAACCATTGGATACGGCATGCGAGGCGTCATTTGGTATCAAGGCGAGTCCAACGCTGGCCGCGCCACCCAATACCGTGACCTCTTCCCGCTAATGATTAGTTCGTGGCGCGACCTCTGGCAGCAAGGCGACTTTCCGTTCTACTGGGTGCAACTCGCCGACTACCTGGCAGAAGCCTCCGAGCCAAGCGACAGTGCCTGGGCCGAACTGCGTGAAGCACAAACAATGACGCTCGCCCTACCCAATACCGGGCAAGCTGTGATCATTGATGCCGGCGAAGGACGCGACATCCACCCACGCGACAAAACCACTGTCGCCAATCGCCTGGTCCGGCTCGCACTCGCCAACGATTACGGCTATTCAATCGATGCGCTCAGCCCACGTTACGTATCCATGCAGGTCAAGGACAGCGCCATCGCCCTCACCTTCGATCATGTCAGTGGCCAAGGGCTTTGCTCCTTCGACATCAAACAGCCAATTGGTTTCACGATCGCTGGCGCAGACAAGGTCTTCGTCCAGGCCGATGCCAAGATCATCGGTAAGAATAAAGTGCACGTTTCCAACGCGAATGTATCGAACCCAGTCGCGGTGCGCTATGCATGGGCCAACAACCCAAAGGCAAATCTACAAGATCGCAACGGCTTGCCAGTCACTCCATTCCGCACGGATGACTGGCCGGGCATCACCGCCAATGCAGTCAAATAAAATTTAAACGGGACACACTATGCGCAACAGCCCAGGGTTATCAGCACGCTACAGCGAAAGCTCGGCAAGCTGAAGTAACACAACCCAAATACGATGCAAAACGATTGCACCTTCTCCGATTGTCGTAGCTATCGCTACACGCTGCTGCATCGCTGGGATGAGCTATTTGAGCGTCGTCGCGCGCTCTTCATCTGCCTCAACCCATCGACTGCCGACGAGAACAAACTCGACCCGACACTTACGCGGATCAAATCATTTTGTGGGCGACTCGGTGCCAACGAGTTCTTGATGCTTAACATCTTCGCATACCGCGCAACCGACCCGAACGATATGATGGCAGTCGAAGACCCCGTCGGTTCTGAGAATGACACACAGATTCAAGCAGCGATCAACGAAGCCTATGCGCTCAACAATGGACATTTGGATATCGTCGGCGGCTGGGGCAACCATGGCCTGCACATGGATCGACAAAACGCCATCTTGACATTGCTAGAGCCTTTCCGCGAACTACTAAACCTGAACATTTCTTGCTTAGGTAAGAACGCCAATCAAACACCCAAGCACCCACTCTACATCGCAGCAAATCGGGCGTTTGAAGTCCTGTAAACATCCCCCAAAAATCGACATCTAAAATGCCCTCAAACAACACACAGGGGTCTCCCCGCCAACAGACACCTTCCAATAAAATGATCAAATCAACCGCTTCCGCGATAGCCATGGTTAGCATGCTGTTTGTATTTAACGGATCATCAATATGCTGTGCAGAAGAAGATACTTCGAAATTAATCATCGATACTGAATCAGCAACAGATCGTGAAGCTCGCATGGATTGGTGGAAAGAAAGCCGCTTTGGCATGTTTGTGCACTGGGGTCTCTATTCATCGGCAGAAGGCGAATGGGGCGAGAAAACCTTTACCAGAGGTGCAGAGTGGATCCAACAAAAGGCCGCTGTGCCTGCAGACGTTTATCAGGCAACCATGTTGCCAAAGTTTAAACCCTCAGTGGATTTTGCTAAACAATGGGCGCAGTTAGCAAAACAGGCTGGGGCCAAATATGTCGTCTTCACTAACAAGCATCATGAAGGCTTTGCACTACACGATTCAGCACAAACCGAATTCGATGCAAAGGACGTGACTGGGCGAGATTTACACAAAGAGATCACCGAAGCCATTCGGAGCGAAGGTTTGCGTTTGGGTGTCTATCATTCGCTCTGGGATTGGCACCATCCTGATGCCCCAGCTGGTAAGGGCACGATCAATGTGGCAGGACTGAGCATGGCAGATCGCAAGCTACCCCGCTATCTAGATTACCTCCATGCACAGGTCAATGAGGTTACCGATGGGCGCTACGGTGCCGTCGATATACTGTGGCTGGATTACTCGAGACCGACTTTCGAAGGTAACGACTGGAAGGCCAAAGAACTCGTCAGCTTGGTTCGTAAAAATCAGCCGAATACGCTGATTAATAATCGCCTGTGGAGTCATAAAAAAATGCAAAACAGCACAGGCGATTACTGGTTCGGCGATTTCTCTACCCCTGAACAACACATCCCGGCAACTGGTATTCCTGGAGTTGACTGGGAAACCTGCGATACTTTGAACATCACCTGGGGCTGGAGCAAATATGCGACCAACTATAAATCTTCAAACAATTTGATTTGCCGCTTGATCGATGCGGTCAGTAAAGGCGGCAACTATCTACTCAATATCGGGCCGCTTCCGGATGGCTCTATTGACCCCAAATCAATTGAGCGCTTTCAAGATATTGGCGAATGGATGCAAGTTAACGGCGAATCGATCTACGGCACACAAGGGGGGCCGTTCACCAAACTCCCCTGGGGCCGTGCCACCTCTAAACAAATGCCCGATGACACGCATCGGCTCTATTTACATGTGTTCGACTGGCCCAGAAACGGAAAACTGCTGATCCCTGGCCTCAAATCGACACCGTCGAGCAGCTATCTACTTGATGGAATCAATAATCAGCCGATTAAATTCAAAGAGACCACAGCAGGAATCCTCCTCAGTGGATTACCTGAAGAACCTGTGCATACTGCCGCGTCTGTCATCGTAATCAATACCGACCAGGCACCTAAAGTTAGCGCCTATCGCATCAATCCCTCGCCGAATGGCTCGTTCACCTTGGAGCCATCCGACTCAACCACCCAGAATGGTGTTAAATATAATGATCACACGATCAATAAACGCTCCCAATTAAACAATTGGAAGAAAGCAGGAGTCGCCACGTATCCGCTTAGAGTAGACACTGCCTCGACCTATTCGATCGAAATTGAAGCCGCCATTAATCAACTGGAAGCTGGCAATGAATTCGTCCTTTCAGTCGGCAAGATAAAGGTGCCACTCACATTGAAAACAACAGGCGGCAAACAAAGTTGGAAAACCCTTGCGGCCGGTTCGATCTCACTCCCCTCAGGAGAAATCGAGTTAAAGCTACACTGCAATAGTCGACAAGGCTCCGGAGAAATTGCGATCTCAACAATTAAGTTAAAGCCGACGGAGTGATCCGCGTCGTCCTTAAAAGTTCATTTAGTTAGAAAATCGTCACTGTTTCCTAAAAAAACGGGTGAACCTGTTAAGATTCACCCGTTTGTAAAAAGAATACCAGAATACGTTACCCGATCTTGCCCTTTTGGTGCAACAACTCGGCGATCTGAATCGCATTGAGCGCTGCGCCCTTCCAGAGCTGATCTCCGGTGACCCAGAGTGCCAAACCGTTTTCGAACACCTGGTCCTTACGGATGCGACCGACGCCACAAGGGACGACTTCAGAGTAATCGATCGGCATGGGATATTCCAAGTTTGCGGGATCATCGATCAGTTCGACACCTTCGAACGCTTCGATCGCAGCCTGCGCAGCTGCGACGCTGACAGGCCTTTCAAATTCGGCACTGATCGAAATCGAGTGCGCACGGAAGACCGGCACACGCACACAGGTGCAAGTGACGCGTAACTCGTCGAGACCAAGAATTTTTTTGCCCTCGTTAAGCATCTTCATCTCTTCCTTGGTGTAGCCGTCCTCAAGGAAGGCATCCACGTGCGGCAGCAGATTGAACGCGATCTGGTGCGGATACACTTTCTTAACCAGCGGCTCATCTTTGGCCCACGCACGTGCTTGCTGGTCGAGTTCGATCAAACCGCCCGCACCGCTACCGGAAACGGCTTGGTAAGTGGAGGCGATGAAAGACTTCAGTCCAAATGCCTTATGCAACGGATACAGCCCCATGAGCGAGATCGCGGTCGAACAATTCGGATTCGCAAGGATGCCTTGATGGTTATCCACTGCATCCGGATTGATTTCCGGAATGACGAGTGGCACATTCGGGTCTTGGCGAAACGCCGAGCTGTTATCCACGACGATACAGCCGCGCTTGACCGCTTCGTCAGCAAATTGCAGGGTCTGGTCGCCACCAGCACTGAAAATCGCTATATCGAGGCCATCAAAGCTTTCCGGGGTGGCTTCTTCGATGGTCCAAGTCTGATCACCATAGGATTGAGTCTTCCCTGCTGAACGTGCAGATGCGAGCAAGTGAAGTTCCGCAATGGGGAATTCACGCTCGTGCAGAAGACGAATGATTTCTTGACCGACTGCGCCAGTCGCTCCGAGGATGCCTACTTTGTATGCCATTTGATTTTATAAAGGAAAACGGGCGTGTAAAACAAAGCTGTGAGGCCTTGTCAATCACGCCGACACATCGCCAAGTAATCGTTTCGATTGAGCGACAGGAACTTGCGCTCATTTTTGACGGCGTGCTACAGCACGTTTTTTCGATCTCGACCTCTAGGAATCCGCCCTCCTGTAAGGCTGATTCCTACGGCACCCCGCTCGGGCTGCACGCACTGGCGGATAAGATCGGGGCCGGCGAACCACTCGGCATGGTGTTTAAAGGGCGACTACCCACGGGGCATATTTTTTCCGAATTCCCCGAGGACGAACAACAACGCAACCTGATTACCAGCCGCATCATCCGGTTGCGTGGGTTGGAGCCTGACAACAGCAGTGCAGGCTGTGATAGTTACGCGCGCTACATTTACATCCACGGCACCAACCATGAAGACCGGATTGGTGAGCCGTTCAGCGGTGGCTGCGTCGAGATGCTCAATACCGAAGTGGTTGAGCTATTCGAAGCGGTCGCAGAGGGCGACCTAATTTGGATTTGCGCTTAAGCCATAAGAATGGCAAAAAAACAACAGCGCTTGAAACTTTCCAGAAAATCAGGCGATAGCAATAAGTTCGGCCCTTCGTCGCCTAATATTTTACGTCATCCATTATCATGAAACGCTCGTCACTTGTCCTCTACCTTGCGGTCTGGTTCGCCAGTATCGCCCTCGCCTTTTTTATCGGACGGGCGCTGTCATCGACGGGCACAAGCACCGAACAAACCGCATCTGAGGCATTGAGTGCGGCTCAATTACAAGAGGCCGTGCGTAGCGCGACAGCGCGAGTAGATACCGCGGGCGCAGCTACCGGCGAAGCTGAGGCGGAAGATACGTTCGAGCAGCTACGCACTCAGAGCAGCGCAATGACACGTCAGTTACTCAATGCGGCCCTTGCAGTACCGATCTCAGATCCCGGCAGATCAGAGACGATCAACCAGCTACTGGAGCAACTGGCCGCGTCGGATCCATTGGCCGCACTTGAGTTTGCGGATGGCATTGCGTCGCTGCGCGACGCCGAGCGCGCACGCAACAACATCCTCGAAGTATGGGCGAGCAATGAGCCGATGGCGGCATTGGCTTGGGCTGACTCCGCCTTAGCGGATGTGCCGTACAACCTGCGCAACTCACAGATGGAAGCTATCATCCGAGGTTTTGCTGAGACCAACCCCAAAGGCGCATTCAACTATGCGAATGCCTTGAGCGAAGCAACCACCTCAGAGTTACGCCTAAAAAACCGCCTGCTGAGTGAGGTGATCGAAACACAGATCGGCGGCGGTGGACTGGCGGAGGCACAAACAACAATCGCACTGATGCCTGATGGCCCGAGTAAAGAAAACTTACAGCGTGAACTGGTCAACGAATGGGCCGCCTTTGACCCTGAGAGCGCTGCGGCCTATGTGCAAGGGCTCGGCAGCGATGCCAGCACTGGCATGAAGACCGCCTTAATCGGTGAATGGGCCGAGAGCGATCCCGCGGCGGCGGCGGCATGGTTGAGCAACCTATCTACAGAGGATCCCGCCTACTCGCACGCGACCACTCAGATCACCCGCGAATGGACCCGCTACGACCTGACCGCCTCTTCGGAATGGCTCAACTCCCTGCCAGCTTCACCAGAACTGGACCGCGCCGTTGCCACCTACACCTATCGTGCTGCCCAAGAAGACCCACCGACCGCAATGAGCTGGGCGGAGTCAATTAACAATGCAAACATGCGCAACCGGATGATGCAACAAGTCGCCGCCAATTGGAAAAACGACGATCCGGAAGGCTTCACCAGCTATCTGGACAATAGCGATTTGAACGAGAAAGAGCGCGAGAAATTAGAAACAGCCAAATCATGGCACTCTTCCGGCCATGGCTGGGGAGGTCGACGGTAGATCACTAGTAAGCCGACTTCGGTGGGAAGATCACCTGCACTGCGGTCTTAAGTAAGATCCAAATATCCAGCCAGAACGACCAACCGCGAATATACTCTAAGTCGTAGCGAATACGCTCTTCGATCAGCGCCAGCTCGGTCACCTCGCCACGAAAGCCTTTACATTGTGCCAGCCCCGTGATGCCTGGCTTCACGAAATGACGGGTGCGGTAAATATTCACCTGTTCACTAAATTCACTATCATGCTGGATCATATGTGGGCGCGGCCCCACCACACTCATCTGACCACGCAGCACATTGATAAACTGCGGGAACTCATCGATACTAGTGCGACGCATGAATTGGCCAAATTTGAAAATACGGGCATCGCCCTCAGTCGCCTGTTCACCTTCGCGCGACGGGTCCGAACAGTGCATCGAGCGGAACTTATAGATATTAAACAAGCGTCCCCGTTGGCCTGAACGCTGTTGCCTAAAAAACATCGGCCCTGGTGACTCACTCAGAATCATCAGCTTCGCAAACAAGCACATCCAGGGCAGCACCAATAGTACGACTGGCAGCGACACGCAGATATCCAACACGCGTTTCAGCGCACGGTTAATCGGGTTTTCTAACGGCTCCTGTTGCAGCGTAAAGAAGGTATGCCCGCCTTGATTGACGGGGATCAGCTCTTGCTCAAAGTATTCCTCCCATGGGTTAAAGATCAAGATTCGACACCCCGCCTTGTTACAAATCTCCATCACAGAATCGATCCACCAATCGGAACCACGCGTCTCCAACAGCACCACTTGATCGATCTTATGCTGCTCAATCAAGTCGGCGAGCTGCATAAACTCGCCGATGATCGGCATCTTCAATTTACTGTTGGCCACGCTTTCGTAAGTGATCAAGCCAAGCAACTCGATACCAAAAAACGGCTGCCGCGCCGCCCAATTCTCCAACTGACGGGCCGATTTCTCACTGCCCAAAAAGACCGTGCGTACCGAATTGCGGCCACGAAATGCAAACTGTGCGATCCACTCTGGAATGTAGCGATTCAGCGGGATCACTGTCAGCCAGAAAACCAGAATAAAGGAGCCGACAAACAGACGACTGATTGCCTTGTCCTTGGTACAGAAAACAATCGCAAAGAGCACCAAGCTCAGCACCCAAGTTTGATAATTCGCAAGTCGCACCGCAGACACCCAGCGAAATGAAGTCAATTCACTGTTCTGCTTCGCATCATGATCACTGCGAAACGAGACCAGCCCCGCCATAAAGACAGCAAGGAAGTACAGTAACAGATTGATTTGCTTCAAATCAATGCGCCCCAGCAACTCAGCACTCACAAATAACATCCCCCAAAACAGCGCGAGCGTGTAGAGCACCACGAATGCGTGACTCATTATGCGTAGGCCTTGTGTGCGGTTTCCAATCATCTAAATATACAATCGTTTGTACTAAACAGGACTATGGAGGCGAACCCTCTGCATTGTAAACAAAAAGAAGGGTGAGTAACTGGCCCGAAGCCAATCTTTACCGTTGTCACCCTGCCTCCCTAGCCTAGCGTGAGATCACGCTAAATAATATGACGACTCAGCCGGATAGCCCCTGTTCCTCCGATCCTCTCGAATGGTTTTGCCTGCGCACGCAAACCAAGCGAGAGCATATCGCAGCCGCGATTCTCGCAAAAATCGACTCCGTTGAGGTCTTTTGCCCACGGATTAGTCAAATCAAGAAAACCCGCACTGGCAAAAAACGCTTTGTGGAGGCGATGTTTCCGGGTTATATCTTCGCCAAGTTTTCGCTGCGCGATAATTATCGTCGTGTTATTCACACTCAAGGCGTCAGTCAACTCGTACAACAAGGTGAGCGCCGCGCACTGCCCGAGCAGCTGATCGAAGATCTCCGCGCCAGTGTGCCCGAAGGCATCATCGAAGCACCTGATCCCAGTATCGAACCAGGTGCGCGAATTGAGTTCTCATCTGGCTCTCTACAAGGCCTCAACGGCAAAGTGCTCGCGCAACTTTCCGCGACCAACCGCATTCAGGTGCTACTCGAATTCCTCGGCAACGAAATCACTGTTGCTGTCAGTGCCGACGATATACTCCTCGCACCCGACGCAGAGTAAGCCACGTCCAGTTATTTACCCAATGGAGACCGCGATCAAAACCGTTCAGATTCTAGGCATCCCCTTCTACAATGACAGTCTCGAGACTGCCTTGCAGATTGCCCATCATGACGGTGGCCTGTTCTTAGCCCCCTCCGGCCCCGGACTCGCAGAACTAGGCAACAATCCGTACTACGACCGCGCTCTGCAAAAGGCCGACATTAACTTAATCGACAGCGGCTACCTCGCCCTGCTCTGGAAAAAACGCACTGGTGAATCACTACAGCGCCATTCAGGCTTGAAGTT
>JAFMHF010000068.1 GCA_017854655.1 Puniceicoccaceae bacterium
TGATCAATAAAAATGCCATCCGCGTTGCCCACGCGCACCATATCGGCGGCCGCGTCGGACCACCAGGCACGCATGTCGGGATTAAGCACGTTGTATCCATATAAGCCACGCGTCTCAACCAACTCGCCCGTCTTCGGGTCGGTCATTAAATAGGCCTTGATCTCGGGGTGCTGATCAATCTTCCCAGCCGTCAACATCTGCGTGTAGCGGGTAAACGCATAGGTCAGCGCACCGTTTAGATAGCCAAGCACCTTGATGCCCGGCTTCACCTGCTTGAACGCCTGATTCTCATGCTCCAAGCCCAATACCGCATCCCCAAGAGGCTCGAGCCCGTGGTTCTTTTCGATGCAGATAAAATCCGTTTCGGAGGCGATTTTCTCGACTTCGGAATCTTTCAGCAGGCGACTACCATCGGCGAACATCATATACACCGGCACCCGATCCCAGCTGAATTCAGGATAGCAAGCCTTCGGAACGAAAGGCTTGCCATTGCTGGTGAGTAGCGGCTCTACCGATTGATCTAGCGGTTTATCCTGTGCGACCGAGAGACCACTCCCGATTGCCAGCAACATCCAAGTCAGCATCTTCATTCTTAACATTGCACGATTAAAACCATGCAATCGCACTTATTCAACCCGCAACGTCAGATCGAACTGATACGGCTGAACCGGCAGCATATATTCCGGCAGTGGCTTCGGCCCGCAGCTGGCGTTGCCGAGCCCGAGCATCCGATGATCCAGATACAAAATAGTTTCCTCACGTGGCTTCAGAAATCCAGGGCGGATATAGCGGCTATAGTCCAACTCGTCGAAATGCAGTGCCGTGAACAGGAAAGGCTTAGAAGACTCTACCGTAAAGACAGGGCCGCTGCCATCAGGCTTGCTCAAACTCACATGCGATACATCACTCCGCGCTCCATTATGCTGTGGATTCAAATACGGCACAAACATATCGGTGACTGTTGTAGTATAGTTACCCAAGAAAGCAGACGTCTTGCGGTCTGGATAGTTTTCATGCGGTCCACGCCCATACCACTGCACGGTTTCAAAAGATGAATCGAGTGCTAGCTTGAGACCAACACGCGGCAGCGTTTCGAAGTCCTCAAAACCTGCTGGAGTCATCGCGCAATGAACACGAATCACTCCATTGCCGTAGATCCGGTACTCGAGTTGATAGTCGACCCGTCCGTTCATATGGACATTTTGTTTGCTCACACGAACCCTAGCCGATCCATCCGCTTCCTTGGAAGCATCAAAGCTTAACAACGATTGTTCCGGCGCATAAATGCGTTTATGCATCCACGGCCCACGGAACCAACGGTCATTACTAATCGGCGCTCGATACAGGTTCAAATCAATGCCTTTAATGTTGGACTGCGGAGCAAGGCATTCCTGGCCCTCAACCTGAAGCGAAGTCATCAGCCCCGTCACTTTGTTGAAACGCACCGAAAGCGCCCCTCCAGTAACGACCAGTTCGGATGCCCCATCGGAGAGTTGAACTGCCCCTTGCCCTTCACTCACTGGTGGCGTGGCTTTTTGTAGTATGAATTGCTCACAGGCCACCTCGTGGCCAGCCTTAGCCCAAAGCGTGTCCGAGGCGAGTTTGTAACTGATATTCAGCAAATATTCCGCACCTGGGTCGAGCGTCCCCACAGGAAGTTGCCCCGCTGCGGTATCACCTGGTTCCACATCGATCGGCGCGAACGCCGCAGAGTTCACGACCTCGCCATTACGCAACAATTCCCATGAACCTACAAACTGGTTCAAATTCGTAAAATTGTATTTATTCTCCAGCTCCACCTCTGCATTGGCGGCCGACAATAGTTTAAAGCCAATATACTGCTGCACCTTCTTCACTTCGTGCATCTCAGGCTGGATACTGCGATCCGAAAAGATTAGGCAATACACGCCGCCATCAGAGGCCGCATGCTTCGACTCGCCTTCATGCGCGGCACCGCGCTTAAAGTCAGTGCCGTGCGACCAGCGCTTCGTGCCATCCTGCCCATCCATCCAAACTGTCTGTGCTACCCAATCCCAGATGTAGCCACCCACAAAGTGTGGCGTTTCTTCAATCAGATCCCAATACACATCATAATTACCGAGTGCATTGCCCATGGCATGCGCGAACTCGATCATGATATAAGGTTTGCCGTCGCGCGGCTGGCCCCAGTGATGCTTCAGATAATCAATCGACGGATACATCGAGCTGTTCATATCGAACCAATCCTTCTGCTGCATTTCAACGGTCTCACGACCATCATACGAAATGGGCCGCGTCGGGTCGATACGTCGAACCACGTCCCCCATAATCATCAGATTTCGACCAATCCCAGACTCATTGCCCAGCGACCAAAAAATAATGGAAGGGTGATTCTTCGCCCGCTCGACCATCGCCGCAACTCGATCAACGCAGGCTCCCAACCAACGGGTATCACTGCCAGGAAGTCCCTCGCGCTTAATAAAAAAGTCACTAGTCTCCAGTGCTTCATCCATCACATAGAGACCATATTTGTCGCAGATATCATACCAACGTGTGTCATTGGGATAGTGGCTACTGCGCACCGCGTTGATGTTAAACTGCTTCATCAAAATCGCATCCTTCACCATACCTTCGACCGTAAGTGTCTTGCCGCCTGTAGGATCATTCTCATGACGATTCACGCCCTTGATCTTTACGTTTTGACCGTTCACGAACAGACCATTGACATTGAGCACAATTTCACGAAATCCGAAATTGGCACCCGTGGTTTCAATCACGTTGCCCTCATTATCACGCAGTGTGAGTAAGACCTGATACAGATAGGGGTCTTCCGCCGACCACTTACGCGGATTATCAATCGCGGCCTCCATATTCATCACCGCAACCAAGCCGCCCGCACCGTCGCGATCCTTAAAAGGCTTAGCCACGGCGAGCTGCTGCGCACCCACTGTTTGACCATTCGCGTCCAGCAAAGTCATCTCCACTTGATAATCGCGCGCATGCTTAATCTGATGATTCAATACCTTCACTTCAGCTTTCAGCACGGCGTCTTCATAATTCTCATCCAGATCACTGGTGAGAAAAAAGTCCTGTATGTGTAGGTCTGCAGTGCTATAGAGATACACGTCGCGCAAAATGCCACTAAAGCTCCAGGCAGCTGCGTCCTCTAAGTTGGATCCGTCCGACCAACGGATCACCTGCACGGCCAACACATTCTCTCCCGGCTGTAAATGTTTGGTGATATTGAAGGCCGCATCTGTCCATGCATCCTGATCGTAGCCAACAAATTTGCCGTTCACCCAAACATTAAAGGCACTGGATACGCCATTGAAATGCAGAATCACCTGACGCCCATCCCATGCCTCTGGAATCGTAAACGTCCGACGGTAGCTACCCACCGAATTTTCCTCATCCGGAATGTCAATGACATGGCCGGTTTCTTCACGCATCCGTGTGGTCGGCACCGTTCCAAAGAAGGGTTTGCCGTATCCATACAGCTCCCAGCAAGAAGGCACGGGAATCGACTCCCAGCCACTCACGTCAAAGTCCGGGGACTCAAAGCCGATGGCGCGCTCGAGCGGGTGCTTTGCCCAGCTGAATTTCCAATCACCATTCAATGACTGAAAATAGCTGGACGCTTCGAGATCGACATAGTCCGCGGCTGCCAAGTGCTGCAGGGAGCGCTTAGCTGATTGCAGATCCGCGTAGGGCACTTTGGTAGTCTGATGCGACAAGGTATTCACCGTATAAACGCTCGGATCCTTCCAAAAGACATAGGCATCGCGTAATGCATCCTTCGCACTCGCCGCTTGCTGCATCGCCTCAGTCACTGGGCGAATCGCCACCGCATCGGCCATCACAAATTCCATCTGACTGGTATTGTCCACCGTCCCAACCCTCACCCTGAGCGTGCCATCGCTAACCTCAGCGTTCTGACAGATCACTTCAAAAGGAATCTCGTGCTGACCATCACTCAATACAGGGCCATTTGCTGCGGCTTGCCGCTGATTGACGGTCCCGACTGCAACACCTTGAACAAACAATGGCGCGGCCGTGGTATGGTTGGTGTCCGGCTCATGGCTGACGGCTACCTCATAAAGCCCGGATGGCAGTCCCACAAAGGTCCATTGCGCATAGCCATCTGCGGTATGGTAGCGTGAGGTTTGCCCCCAGTCCAAGTTCCCGCGCAAGGCTACCGTACCAGAAAAACCGTGCGCCACAAAGGAACCCTTCGAATCGTTCTGAGTCGACTCGTCATTCACGATCCAGCCGTCCACCTCAATCACTCCAGCCGTTGCCAACATGGTGGATAACAGACAAGAAAAAATCAGGGTAATTTTATTTTTCAGTTTAAAGTGCTTCATTATAAATTTTTATTCAATAAATAGGATCAGTCATTTCAAATACCGTCATCTTGTATTGTTCCGACCTCATGACGCATAGATCACCACTATGCATCCTGCATTAAGGCACTACGTCCACCATCGGCAAGCAGCGTGGTACCAGAAATAAAGCCGCCGTGCGAGCTGGCCAAAAAGGCACAAAGCGCACCGATTTCATCGACATTACCGATCCGTCCGACGGGGTGCGAATTCTCCGTGCGTTTCCGTTCCACAGCGGGATCGGGAAAGGAGACAAACCAGGCATCGTTGCCCTCCGTATCAATAAAGCCAGGTGCCACACCGGCACAACGGACATCGGGTCCCCACTCGATCGCCAGCGACTGCACCAGCCCAAGCAGACCGGTCTTGGCCACATTGTAAGGGAAGCAACCAGGAATGGTGTTATTCGCATGGTTCGAGCCAATGATTACAATCGAGCCTGGATCACGATGATCACTGGCCTTCAACAACGGCAAGGCCGCCTTGGCAAGGCGCCAGTGTGAGGCGAGATCGAGATTCATACACTCATCCCAATCATCCTCCGAGCACAGTTCAGCACCTTTAAATATATTACGCCCGGCGTTGGAAATCAAAACGTCGAGACTGCCCCATTGCTTCGCCACTGCCTGCATTAGGCGAGCAGGTGTGTCGCGCTCGGACAAGTTACCCTGCACATACAGTGCTTTGCGACCGTGGGACTCCACCTCGCGAATGAAGTTGTGCACGTTCTCATGCTCCGCAGCAGCCGTGCCGCACCCCGCGACATCACAGCCAGCCATCGCCAAAGCGCGAGCAATCCCAAGACCAATGCCTCGAGCGCAGCCTGATACAAAGGCCCGCTTGTTTTTCAAATCAATATTCAATGCCATAACTGCCTCCCTAGGTTAGACGTAAAAGTTATCCTTTTCTTTCAGACCGCGAATACCAGGATGTTTTTCGAGCTCCTCCTCAATCAGATCCACCCCAAGGCCCGGCCGTTCGGAAAGATGTAGAAAGCCCTCGCGGACATCCAGTGGATGCGTAATTACTTCGTCACGCCAAGCCACATCGTTGACCATAAATTCGCAGCGAAAGAAATTCGGAATCGACGCACAAACGTGCGCACTCGCCAGCGTGCTGAGCGGGCCGTTCGGGTTGTGCGGTGCAACCATCACGCCATAGGCCTCGCCCATCGTGGCGATACGCTTCATCTCAGACGGACCACCGCAACGGGTGATGTCTGGCATGATCACATCGCAAATATGCTTTTCGAGGACAGGACGGAAACCGTGGCGGGTATAGTGTCGCTCACCGACACAAATTGGCACATTGCTCGGCAAGCGTTCACGGAAGGCGCGCAAGGTATCGGAATTTTCCGGCCCAGCGGGTTCCTCGTACCAAGTCACCCCGAGCGGCGCAAGGCGTTCGGCCATCTTCACCGCCACCTCGAAGTTGAGCATCGCGTGGGTTTCAATCATCATATCGAACTCCGCGCCCACCGCTTCGCGCACGGCCTTAGTCACTTCGAAGGCAACATCTTGCTGTGCCGGCGTCAGGCCTAGGTCGGTATTGAGATCCTCGCCATACAAATAGTTGGTATGTGCAAAGGGGTCGAACTTCAGGCCAGTGAAGCCCAGGTCTTTGACGCGCTTGGCCTGCAGCGCATAATCCTCCGCGGTATGCCCACCACCAGTGAACCAGTAGTTCGCGTAGAGTCGGATTTGCGTGCGAAAAGCGCCGCCGAGCAATTGATAACAAGGCATGCCATGGACCTTACCCTTCAAATCGAGCAGCGCCATGTCGATGCCACTGATGGCACACATGCTGGCACCGAAGGGACCAATCCAATTCAGGTCGCGATACAGCTTTTGCCATATAAAGTCAGTGCGCAATGGGTCGAGCCCGATGATGCGCTCACCAGCATGACGAGCCGCCGCCTCGATGATTGGACTGCCCGGCCAATTAGTTGCTTCGCCCACCCCCGTGTGACCAGTATCAGTGAAAATTTTTATCATGGTCCAGTTGTATTTTACACCTTCGACCAGCCACACCTTAACTTCTGTAATTTTCATAATTTTAAATCCACAATTCCGTATTCAAGATCACATTACATAATCCCAAATTTATCCCAGGCTGCTTGCGCACCCATGCCGCCCTTGATCGCTTCAAAAACGCGCTTCTCACCATGCGCTTTCTCCCACGCAGCTTCGATGACTTCCTTTTCAATCTGCTTGGGAATCACACAAACTCCGTCCAGATCGCCAAAAATGATATCGCCCGGCTGAATCTTAACCGCACCGATTTTAATCGTGCAGCGTAGATCCACCACCTTACCGCGAGGACGCTGATCCTGTGCGTAGCGACCATAGGAAAAACAAGGAAAGTTCTGCTCCAGAATGCCCTTAGTATCGCGGGAGTAACCATCGACTACCGCACCGACCGCGCCGCGGTTGATCGCGCAGGTGCTCATCAACTCGCCCCACAGCGCATAGCTTGGTGACGAGCCAGTGCACACATAGACCTCATTCTTTTGCAGATCATCCAAAGCGCGCAGCATCAGGCCGAAAGGTTGGTTAAGCATTTCATTGGCCCGACCAGGGCCTTCGCCGCCATCATCGTCGGCTTCCAGCACCGGCATCGCTCGGCCCGCCACAATCATATCATCGCGTAGTGGTTGCACATGCGGTGGCAGGAATTGATGCGTATGCCCCATCAGGTCCATCACATCACCGATCACTGCGCTAAACAGCTCGTTGCGGCACAGTGCCAAAAGTTCATCGTCGTTGGAATACTTCATCGTGGATTATGGTATCCAACACATATCGCTTGACAATACATGTAAAGGGTTTATTTATGTATATTTCGGACAATAAAAAACAATGAAGCGTACACACACAGTCTACTCCTTGCATCAAGGCTCCGAACAATCCGGGATGGGTCGCATCAGTACAGTGGCTCGGCTCGAGGACAGCTACGGCACGCCTGGTAAAAAACGCCGCAAGCTCGGCTGTTACGCTTTAGTATATGTGCAAAGTGGCAGTGGAACTTATGAGGACCCGCAGCGTACACTGGCAGTCAACCCAGGCGACTTAATCCTGCTGCGTCCAGAGCTAGAGCACCGCTACAAGCCCAGCGTAAAAACGATCTGGAATGAATACTTCATGCTGTTTGATGGCCCAGTCTTCCAGCTTTGGGAGCAGCAAGGTCTTTTTCCTGCAAATCGCCCCTTGCTGAAACTAACTCCGATTGAACTCTGGCTCGATCGCTTCAAAGACATTTACGCCCCAGACACCAACCCACTACAACAGGTCACCCGCCTGCAGGACTTCCTCGCCGAAGCGCTCAAACGTGACCGCTATATAGTCGAAACTCAAAGTACTCAAATCTGGATTGACCGAGCCCGACACATCCTAGAACACCACCTCACCAATCCCAAAGGCGTACTGCACTCCGCGCAAGATATGGGTCAGTCTTACGATGTCTTCCGCAAAAAATTCACCCGCCTGACAGGCCAGACTCCAAAGCGTTTCATACACATTCGCCAAATGCAAAAAGCCACCCGCTTACTAGTCGAAACTAATCTTAGCAACGAGGCCATTGCCGAACAACTCGGTTTTTGTGATCAATTTCATTTTTCTAAACGCTTCAAGCAACACCACGGCATCAACCCCTCAGCGTGCCGCAAGCGCATCAAATACGAGGCGACGAAGTCAATGCCAGCACTACGGGAATGAGCGCTAGAGCGCCTCAAATTCGACAGTAACAGTGTGCAAGAAATATTATGGCGCTGGGCTATAGATCCTCGCATCAGACACAAATCATCCTAATTTAGGATGAATTATGACTTCATCCGACAACCGCTCAGAAACGATTTTAAGGCAAGCAGATGCGCCCTTTCACGTCATCGCCAAAGCCATAGGACCGATCTGTAATCTCGATTGCAAATATTGCTTCTACCTCGAAAAGGAGCAGCTCTATCCTGAAAATGAAAAGTGGAAGATGTCGGATGAACAGTTGGAAGCCTTCATTCGCGATTATATCGCCGCACAACCTAGTCAAGAGGTCTCTTTCGCCTTTCAAGGCGGTGAACCAACCCTGCTTGGTGTTAATTACTTCCGCAAGGTCGTTGAATTCCAAAAGAAGCACGCTAACGGCAAGCAGATCAGCACCGCTTTTCAAACCAATGGTATTCTGCTCGACGATGAATGGGGTGAATTTCTGGCCGAGAACAAGTTTCTGGTCGGCCTGTCGATTGATGGCCCAGAAGACCTACACAACGCATATCGCGTCGATAAAAAAGGCCGCGACACCTACAAGGAAGTCATTCGCGGTCTAAATGTGCTACGTGAACACGGCGTCGAATTTAACACCCTCACCTGCGTCAACGCCGAAACCGTCAAGCACCCCGTCAAAATCTACCAGTTTCTTAAGAGCATCGGATCAAAGTACCTACAATTCATTCCCATCGTGGAACGCGAAGTTGACACCGCCGCCGCCAAGCTCGGCCTCGACCACGCCGCACCGCCTAATCTCGCAGAAGCACCGGCAACTAAAGAAAGCCCAAAGATGTCGGACTTTGCGGTGCCAGCCGAAGCGTATGGTGATTTTATGATCAAGATTTTCAACGAGTGGATCAATCGCGATGTTGGCAAAGTCTATGTGCAACTGTTCGATGTCGCTCTCGGCAAATGGCTAGGAACTCCCGGCGGGCTGTGCTATTTCGCTGAAACCTGCGGAGACGCGCTCGCGATGGAGCACGACGGTGACGTTTATACCTGCGACCACTATGTGTATCCAAACTACAAGCTGGGTAACATGATGAACACCTCGCTTGGTGAGCTAGCCAACAGCCAGATGGCTAAAGACTTTGGCAACGCCAAGCGCGACAAGCTGCCACAATATTGCCGCGATTGCAGCGTCCGCTTCGCCTGCAATGGCGAATGTCCAAAGCACCGTTTCTCTTGGACGCCTGATGGTGAATGGGGCCTCAATTACCTCTGCCCCTCCTACAAAACATTCTTCACGCATATCGACCCCGCCATGAAGATCATGGCCGAACTATATCGCTCCAAACGCGCACCGGCGGATGTCATGCAAATCCTAGCGGAGCAACGAAAGGGGCACAGAACCTAGGTGACACGCTGGACCTGCAAAGGACAAAACAATAGAGTACATTCGCGCCTAATTCCAAATGAATGCTGGCAACAGCCACTTAGTTGCAGCGTGATTAGACTTAAGGCTGCAATGTTCAGCACCGAACTGATTGAGCACCAGTTTCGATCAAATCAAACAGTTAAAACCACTGCCATGCCCATCATCCCGAAGGATTAAAGAATCGGATCACCGGCCAGATCTTTTGGTGCTTTCCTACCAATCCAAAACACCGAGGTGCCAAACCAAACTAGCGTCGAAATTAGCAAGCCCTGCTTCATCGTTGCCAATGTGATTTGCTCAATATAGAAAGCAAGCGGCAGAATAAAAATCACCGCAATCGATAACAGTCCGATCCATTTACAGATATTTTTCATACGCTCTCTCCTTTCTTTACTGATGACTGTGGCATCCCTCGCAAACGACTAAAGACGAGGAACAAGACACCGCATGCAAACCATGCGGGAAATACAAAATACCAAGTGGTCACGCCTTGAGCAAAAATAAAATACAGCGAAACAGTGACCGGAATGAGCCATGCAAATAAAACTGATTTATTGACACCACAGCCAATCGCTTCGGCGTGAAAAGGTGTGACTCCGATGCGTTTGCTCAAATACCAATCGGCGAAGATCACCGCGCCCATAGGTGCGAGAATCGTGCCATATAAACCGACAAAACCGAGTAACTTAAATGCAAAGGCTGGAAAAATCGCGGCAGTGGTAGCAACACCCCCCGCAAGTAAGGTCATACTCAAGCGACTCGTGCCAGGCAACATTGCCTGAAACGCCAAACCTGCACGATAGATCGTCGGGTTGGCAGTCGTCCAACCAGCAACGACCACACAGATGATACCTGCGATACCAACAACGTTAAACGCCATGGGGCCGGGAACTGGTTCGGCACTTTGAGTCAGTTTAATTTGCGCTGCCAACATCAGTGCAGCAGCGATCCAAGCCATATAGTGCCCGACATACATACCCCCTGCGGTGGCCCAACCACTGGAGGCTTTTTTAGCATAACGAAATACCGAAAGATCCGACATACCGACGTGCATCGCGGCATTACAAAACCATGCGAATAAAACAACTTCGAGGAAGCCCATTGACGTCTTCACTTCACCGCCTTGCGCAAAGCTGATCGACTCGGTCCAAATAGCCTCAAGCCCAGCCCACGAATCGACGCCTAATTGCTTGAGCGCGACGATCCCACAACCCAAGAAAACCAACACCATCCATGGGGCAGCAATATTCGCAAAACGACTCACCGCATTATAACCAAAACCGGCGACTGCCGAAATCACTACCCCCACAGCCACCACAATCATAATAAAGGATGCACTGTTCGGATAAATCGCATCAAAGGCTGGCATTTCCAGATTGAACGGAATTCCTACTGCTGTGGCGGACACGGTAATCATCGCGCCAGCGAGGAAACAGAAGAGCACACCATTCGCCAAATTGTAGATCTTAACCAGTTTCTTACCAGCGATTTTCTCCAAATGGCAATACAGGGTTAAACGCGCTTTCGTGGCAATCGGCGCACAAACAAATCGCCAGCTCAACACCGCTAAGAAATTTCCCAGCAACAAGCCCCAGAAGATGTTCTGCAAACTCACTCCAGCAAGTAGAAAGAGCGGCCCAATCATGAACTCCGTGCCTGCCGCATGCTCACCTGCATACATGCCCCAGAAAGCTTTCGCGCCTTTTTGCGCGCGTTCAGGGACAGGGGTCGATTCAAACTCCTCAATAACTGGCGAATCGTCGATGGGTTTATATTTTTGGGGCATAGTTTAAATAGTAATTAAATAAGATGACATAAATAGATATAAAATAATGCTTCACTATCGAGACAGAAATCTCACGTGCACCAGGCTAATATAGCTAACATATAAATGAGAAGTGGACTTTAATTTGCCTCCCTGAGGCGCAGGAAAAAATGATTAGTTTTTCGAAAGTTAAGAAAATTGGTTTGACCTTATGAACGGCCGGAAAGAACGGATGCTTCATAGCTCCTGACCTCATCGAGCAGCGACAACTCACCGGGCACTTCATTGCGCTTACAGAACTCCTCCCAAACGACACTCCAAGGCAATGCCTTAGCCTGCTCTAATAGCGCTAGACGTGCGGTATAGTCGCCAGCAAGTTCAGCGGCACGTAATTGCGCGCGCGGTTCCAGTAAAGCTAACAAGAGCGACTTCTGAGCCGCACGTGTGCCAATTGCCCACGCGCCAATACGATTAATCGAGGCATCGAAGAAATCCAATCCGATATGCGTGCGTGGCAACACATCACAACGCACCAACTCCTGCATAATATTTTGAGTCTGATCATCAAAGAGCACGACGTGATCACTATCCCAACGCACACCACGAGAGACGTGTAGCAAGAGCTCAGGCACATACATCATGACAGATGAAATCTTATCAGCGATCCCCTCGGTCGGATGGAAGTGCCCGGCATCCAAGCACAGTGCGATCTGATTTTTAATCGCGTAACCCATGTAGAACTCATGCGAGCCCACCACCATACTTTCGGAGCCGATACCGAAGAGCTTACACTCAACCGCATCAATATGGTGCACCGGATTCAACTTCTCAGCAAAAACTTGATCCAGACTGTCAGACAGTCGCTGGCGGTAGCTTTGACGATCCGCTGGCATATCTTTCATCCCATCTGGCACCCAAACATTCATCACACTAGCGCTACCAAGTTGCTCGCCCATCGCTGCGCTAATGATTCGACTGCGCTTACAGTGTTCGATCCAAAACGCGCGAATCTCTGGATCAGGATGACTTAAGGTCAAACCATCGTCGGCTTTCGGGTGTGAAAAACAGGATGGATTAAAATCAAGACCGATACCCTGCTCTTTCGCCCAATCGATCCAACT
>JAFMHF010000135.1 GCA_017854655.1 Puniceicoccaceae bacterium
GGCCAGCGCAACAATTTGTATGATCAGTCTCCGGAACGCGTCCAGCGGATGGAGGCGCGTCTTGATGAAATTCAGAATGGCCAATCGACGCGCTAGAGTCGCGTTGAATGTAAAAGTGCAGTTGTTCGTGTTGGTGCAGGACACTACAAATTTATGTCCACACTGCAGCAGTAACAGTTTGAGTTGGCTGAGCGAGGCATAGCGACCTCATCCCAGCTACAGCCTCGGCGTCTCCCATTCTGTTGCAAATAGCGCTAAGCGCGCAGTTCACTGCTCAGGTGCTTGCCGCAAGTGCGGCTTGTCCGCTGGGTGTGTTCCAAGGCAATGTTTGATAGAGAAAATTAGGCAGTTCAATTTTCGGTTCGAAACTTCGAAAGAATATCGGCGTCGACGCGCCAGACATGGGGGGGATGAGCCAAGGCCAATCACCATGCACGATGCGTTCGTTTCGATCTTCTTTGTTACAAAAACTAGCGAATTCTGCACTGACGGTATGCTGATCCACGATTCGATATCCCGCCTGCTCAAATGACCAGAGTACGGCTTCATTTAATGCTACCAATGCGCGATCGATCCAAAACTGAGCGTGTTTGCTTGGGTCGAGCCCGATCGCTGAGGCGATCTGTGGTAATTGATTGTAGCGCTTTAGGTCTGCAAGATTTCGAGCAGCGATCTCAGTCGACACGTAATGGCCACTAAAAGGTGCCGTTGGATAGATGGCTTGTTCGGAAGCAAACAGCATGTCGGAGACCACTGGTATAGTATACCAGCGTAGCCCCAAAGACTCGATGCCAGGATACTCGGGGTGACGGATAGCGACCTCGGCGACGTACTCTGTTGGAATGGGTCGCAGATGTAGCTTGCCGCGAAATTGCAAAATGATCGGCAAAATATCAAATCGGCTACGCTGATGAGGGGGCTGCCAGCCCAGGTCGATCGCGATTTGAGTCAAATGTATATTCATCGGATCGCCCAGCACTGAGCCATTGCTCCCTGAGTAGCCCGCATAACGAATGAGCTGATGGTTCCAAATACGAGTCTCGGCTTGGTCCGGATTAAATTCTGGGAAGACTGTGATGAATGATTCTGCGCTTCGGTTCGCGTCCGCACGTTTCAAATGCTCAAATAGCGCATCGAAGCTCTCCTCAACAGAATTGGCACTCCTGGCATCGATCACTCGTAGCGAACGCCAACGTGCGCGTCCGCTGCAGCGCACCGAATTGCGCCAGGCTAACTGCGCATCTTTTTGCAAATCAATTGCCGCTGCGCTCGATATCGGTGGCTGGAGTCGTTTGCAGAGTTCATCGGCGGACCAGCGCTTCTCAAGCGGCAGCTCTGGCTGATCCGTGCGGCTTGTTTGAGTGGAGTACGGGCAAGCAGTTGGTTTGTTTAGATTCATCGACATGCATTGATTAAAATCCAGTAGGCAACACGAAATGGCACTGTGCGCAAGCAAAGCTAGACTTATTATGCAGAATGTTGCCGTACGTTGTACTATGGCCTAAATTTTGAGGATAAATTCAAGGTTGTATTGGCCCATCCAAGCCTTAGAAAATAATTGATGCAGGTATCTCGTTCTATCTCAGCTATCATCGCTGCTTGTTGCTTAATTACAAGCGTGGGCTACGCTTTGCTGGATCAGAACGGCAACGGATTGAGTGATGTATGGGAGCAGCGGTTTAATGCGCCCGATTTACAGTTGGCTGCCGACGGTGATGGCGATGGCTTCACCAACCTCGAAGAATGCGTGGCTGGCACAGATCCTGATGATTCGTTGAGTCGCCCTGCAGTGGACCTATCGGTGATTCAAAATGACCTTGATCAAGTGCAGGTATCTTTCCCCACTTTATTGGGTAAGCGCTATTTTTTGTTCGCTTCAAATGATCTGTTGAGTTTCGAATCGCTACAGCCAGATGGCTGGATTGGCGATGGTGCAACTAGAGAGCTGGTTATACGTAGTGGCGGTAACTCAGAGACTGTAAGTTCGGTACGTGCCGATTTTTGGGCCAATGTCGCGACTGACTCCATCGCCGATTTGAGCGGCTTAGCCACTTTTCCAGCGCAGTCCGATGGGCATGTGTATTTGGCCGCACCCGAAGCGCCAGATTTCCTGTCGACTGGTTATGGCGCCCGGATTATATCTACAATCACTGCGCCCAGTTCTGGCAGTTATACATTTTTCTTATCTGCGGGTGGGCCCGCGGAGCTGTACTTTAAGGCATCAGACAGTCCGGCTAATGCGGCTAAAATCGCAGAGATATTGCCTGCACAAACTGAACTTGAGGCAGACGTGTGGGAACTGTATGAGACCCAGCGCGCGGATGCAGTGCCGTTAACTGCGGGGGCAGATTACGAGTTGGAGATGCGTTATGTAGCTAAGGCTCCCTCGCAGCACGCACAGGTCGGATGGTCTGGCCCAGGACTTGAGGGCATTGAGAAAGTCGAGCGCGAAGACCTCAGTACGGCATCCTTTGCAGCGGAGTATGAGCTGGTGTCTCCCACCTTTCTTAAGCTAGCGATTGATGAGCAAGATCAAGATGGTGACGGACTGGGGGACTGGGAGGAATTAGCGCTGGCTGCTTATTATCCGGTTTTGTTTTTTGACGCGCAAAGCACAAATGGAGAGGATGACTCCAGTGTGTTGCAAGGGCTTTTCGAAACCACAATCGGTACATCTATCTCGAATGTGAGTCTGCAAGCTACGGATGCGGCCGCCTTTGAAAGTAATTATCCCAATATTACGGAAGATACCGGCAAGATTGAACTGAACCGCGCAGGTTCATTAGAGCCCTTGGACGTGGAGCTTTGTTTTCCGCCGCTGGTCGAGACCGGTAGCACCGTCACTGTGTGTGATGGCTCCTGTTGTATGCTGATTGGCAGCGCAGGCGATGAAGAAGCCGAGCCGGAAGATTTCATCCTGACTGACGAAGCCGGCAACGTTGTCACCAATGTGGTGCGGTTCGAATTTGGTG
>JAFMHF010000069.1 GCA_017854655.1 Puniceicoccaceae bacterium
ATTAGGAGTAAGAGTAAGAGCAGGATTAGGAGGGCGCGAATTACTCAGGCTGACCGAGCGCTTCGAGATGCTTGCCCAGTGCTTCCATTAATTGTGGATAGAATTCTTTGATCGAACTATTCTCGACATTCAGCCCTGCGGCACAGGCATGCCCACCGCCGTTGAAAAGTTTTGCGACTTGATCGACTCGATAGAACGGGTTCTTCGCGCGTAAGCTGCCTTTTAGTGACCCATCGCGATCCTCGATCAAGACCCCTATATCGACGCCGACAATTGAACGCGCATAATCGACCAGTCCTTCCGAATCATCGATAGTCGAACCAGTTGCTGCGTAGACGCCATTCTCGATCAGGCCCACGCAGACGCGGTTATCAAATTCCATGCTCAGCGAATTCAAGAAGTTCTGTAACAATTTAATCTTCCCAAAGGTCTCGCACTCATACAGTTCGTGCGCAGCAGCGGACGGACGTGCGCCACATTCACAGAGTCGACGGGCAATCTCAAATGTTTCTGGCGAGGTGGAAGGAAAACGAAATTGCCCAGTATCAGTGGCGATGCCGACATACAGGGCCTGTGCGGTTACTGCATCGATCTCATAGCCGAGGTCCATGTAAAAGCCGGCTAGGATCTCCGCTGTCGCAGATGCCGTGGCAATGATTAAGTTCGTCTGCGCATACGCTTTGTTAGAAATGTGGTGATCCACATTTAAAGCCACTTTAGGGAAGAGTTCGATCAAGCGGTCGCCGATGCGCTTTTTGTCAGCACAATCTACCGTCACCGCGACATGCCCGTCGGGCTGAAAATCTGCTGCCAGCATTAAGGGTGTATCTCCGACAAATGCCTTTAGTGTCGCAGGCACTTCATCGCGATTGAGGCCGACAGCGTCGATCCCTTGGCTGATCAACACACGCACCACCGCGACAATTGAACCAATGCAATCGCCGTCGGGTCGCAAGTGCCCACACACGGCCACTTTCTTGCCTTTAAGTTGTTCGACGCTCGCTGCAAACAGCGGACTCTCATTCGGAAAGAATTCAACTTTTGTCATTTTCATTATCTAGTTGGTCTAATAGGTCGAGGATGCCGGCACCCCGCTCCATCGACGGGTCATACATAAAGTCAAAGCGCGGGAAATATTTAAGTGTCACACGCGCCATCACCCGTTGACGTAGCTCTTTGCCAACACGCTTAAAAAATGCCTGAGCTTCCTTAATATCTTTTTCATCGCCAATCACGGCATAGAAGATTTTGCATTGGCGTAGATCGGGTGACGTATCCACATCACTGATCGTGATTTTAACGGATTGCACGCCACCATAGTAGCGCCGCAATTGCTCGCCTATCTCACGCTGGAGGAGCTCGTTTACACGGGAAATTCGCTTCGACATAACTTAAAGGGATGGAACCTATTCAAAAAAAATCGGCGACGTGCGAGCTCGCACGTCGCCGAGTAAAAATAATTAGCGCAGGGTGGGACGAATCTCAACCACCTCGAAGCATTCGATGATATCGCCTTCTTCGTAATCGTCGTAACCCTCCACATTAATACCACACTCGAAGCCGGCACGAACTTCCTTCGCGTCGTCCTTGAAGCGCTTAAGCGTATCAATCTTACTTTCGTGGACGACTTCGCCGTTACGTAGCAAGCGTGCCTTGCGGTTGCGATTGATCGTGCCTTCGGTGACCATACAACCAGCAACATTGCGGTTCTTACCCATACTGAAGACCTGACGAATCTCTGCGGCGCCAAGCTTCTTCTCGCTCAATTCCGGCTCAAGCAACTCGGCCATGCACTCTTCGACTTGGTCGAGGAGTTCGTAAATAATGTTGTGCTGAATGATGCGCACATTGTGATGCTTCGCTTGGCTCTGCACGCCATTATCTAGACGAACGTTAAAACCAACAATTGTTACATCGGTTTCTCCCGCGCTGGCCAATGCGATATCGCTCTTACTGATATGACCGACGCCATGACTGATAACACGAATGTCGACCTTATCACTCTCAATCTGCTTGAGGCTATTGACTAATGCCTCGGTCGAACCGTGCACGTCAGACTTAACAATCACGCTAAGGCAGGCCTTTTTTTGCAGCGCAATTGCAGCAAACAAATCTTCAACAGTGACGCCACCCTCAGTCTTCGCGGATTGATCTGGAGCCACATTTTCTTCGCGCTTACGCTCAGTTGTCGATTCGGCAGCGGCTTTCTTTGCAGTCTTCTCGTTTTTCACGGAAGTAAAAGTCTTACCACCACTTGGCACTTGCGACCAACCGATGACCTTCACCGGGGTCGATGGCGGCGCTTCTTTGAGCACCTTACCATTCTCATCCTCCATCGACTTCACCTTACAATAGGCTTCACCACAAATTAGTGTATCACCCCTCTTCAAGGTTCCGCGCTCGACGATGACGGACGCAGTTGCACCGCGACCTTCTTCGAGTTGTGCTTCGATGATGGTGCCGGAGGCCGAGCAATCTGGATTTGATTGAAGCTCTAACACTTCAGTTTGCAGAAGAATCATATCGAGCAAATTGTCGATATTTGTGCCTTTCAATGCCGAAACTTCGACGGCAATGGTTTCACCGCCCCAGTCTTCCGGTGCGATGCCCTTTTCTTGCATCTGCTGCTTCACGCGGTCGATATTCGCACCCTTGGCATCAATCTTATTGATCGCAACGATGATGGAATTATTCGCCTCCTTGGCAAAGCGCAGTGCCTCTTCGGTCTGCGGCTTAAACGCATCGTCCGCTGCGATTACGAGAATCGCTAGGTCAGTCACGTTGGCTCCACGCTCACGCATCAGCGAGAAAGCGGCGTGTCCTGGAGTATCGAGGAAAGTAATCTTTTGCTCCTTGTGTTCGATCTGGTAAGCACCGATGTGTTGCGTAATACCGCCGGCTTCACCAGCGGTCACATTGGCCTTACGAATCGTATCGAGCAGCGTGGTCTTACCGTGGTCAACGTGGCCAAGGATACAAACAACCGGAGGACGTGGCTTGAGAAAACGAGGGTCATCGTCTGCAACTTTTGCGACCTTCTTCTTTTCAGCGACCTCGGCTTGAGTCTCACCACGGTGGTGGATCTGAAGCTTGAAGCCATGACGCTTGGCAATCTGAATCGCGATTGGTTCTTCGATGGTTTGATTCATCGAAGCGAAAATGCCCATTTCCATCAGCTCAGAAATGAGCTTGAACGGCTTCACTTCAATCTCAGTGGCGAAATCGCGCACCACAATCGGAGGCTTGGCGTGAATGATGCGCTCAGTGCCTTCAGCAGGTTCAGCTGATACTTCGCCTTCAATCGGCGCTTCCGCATCAGTCGCGGCAGGCGTCGCTTCGACTTTGCTCGCGCCCGCAGAAGGAGGTTTCGGTGGTCCAGGGGGCTTAGGTGGGCCCGCAGATATCGGCGCTTTGGCTGCTGCAGGCTTGGCTGCTGGTGCTTTGGCGATCGGCGGCGTGGCTGCTGGCGGAGCCTTAGGCTCTGGCACCGGCGCACTCGCCACGATCGGCGCTTTGGCTGCCGCTGGTGCCGCAGATTTAAGACCTGCAGGAGCGACTCCTGGGGGAGTTGATTTTGGACGCGGTGCTACCGGTGGGCCTTTTGAACGAGGCGCACTTGGCGGTGCTTTACTCATCGGCGCAGGTTTTGGTGCGGCTGCCACTGGCTCCGGCGCAGCTGCCTCGGTTGCCTTCGGCTTAGCTGCTTCAGCCGCAGCCTCACGCTCAAGCTTGATTTCGGCGGCGCTCTTGACGAACACGCCGTCTGGCAAGATCGGTCCCTTCGGCGGTTCCGCCGCCACAGGCGCTTCGCCAGCAGGTACGTCCTCAGCTTTATGCGTTGAGGCGAACTCTTCTACGAGGGATTCGGCGGATATATTATCGACGGTACTGGAAGCGCTTTTGACTTCGAACCCGCGACTACGGAGGAGCTCAATGAGCTCTTTATTCTCCATTCCGACTTGTTTGGAAAGCTGATGTATACGAACACTCATGGAAGAGTTACTACTTGAGATCTGATAGATGGAGGAAGGCTTGGCGACTACTTGGATTATGCGTTTTGCTCCAGGTATGCGGCAACTTTAGCCAGCACGTCGCTGGCTTCTTCTTCACTAAATTCTGCGTCGACGAGATCGCCAACGGATACGCCTTCGAAGGCTTCGGGACTAATCAAGCCAATCGAAACAAGGCGTTCGCCAATCGCGGGCTCAATGCCGGGAATCATATTGATGCCCTTGAGCGCCTTCGCGACCTTTTCGTCGAAGCCCACTGCTTCCTTCTCTTCCTTGCCGATGTCGAGCTTCCAACCGATCAGGCGGGAAGTGAGCTTGGCATTGAAGCCACGGCGGCCAATTGCAATCGAAAGATCATCCTCAGCCACTTCGAAGTGGATGCGACGATCGGCTTCAATCACCTTGATGTTTTTCGGGATCGCAGGTGATAGCGCTTCTTCAAGCAATTGAATCGGATCGCTGTGGTAGCGAATGATATCGATTTTCTCGCCACCGAGTTCACGCACGATGGTTTTGACGCGGGCACCACGTGCACCGACGCATGCACCGACAGGATCCACCTTCGGGTCGGAACTATTCACAGCGATCTTGGTGCGGTAGCCAGCTTCGCGGGCCATCGCTTCGATGGACACGGTGCCATCGGCGATTTCCGTCACTTCGAGTTCGAATAGGCGGCGCACAAAATTGATGTTTGAACGTGAAAGAATGATATCTGGACCGCGATTGGTTTGCTCAATCTTCAGCAGCAAGCAGCGGATGCTTTCGCCCGGCGCATAATCCTCACCCTGCACGCGCTCGCGTGGTGGCAGAATCGCCTCGGCCTTGCCTAAATCGATGATCAAATCACCGCGCTCACGGCGACGTACGATGCCGGTAACGATGTCGCCGACAGTGTCTTTGTAATCGTCGTAAATGCGGTCTTTCTCAAACTGGCGGATCCGTTGCATGATCGCCTGACGCGCAGTCTGCGCTGCGATACGGCCGAGATATGCTGGGTCGATCTCTTTTTCGATGGCGCCACCGATCTCCACATCAGGTTGAATGGCACGCGCCTTTTCAATGTGAATCTCGAGCTCTGCATCGCCCACGGAATCGACCACATTGAGGCTGGACCACGCCTTCAAGGCACCCGTTTTGGGGTTAATTTCAACACGGATATCTTGCCCAGCAGCGATGCCTTTTTGGGCAGCGGCTGCAATCGCAGAAGAGATGGCTTCGATCATATCGGCGCGATCGATGCCCTTCTCCTTCTCCATGTATTCTAAGACTGATAAAATTTCGTGACTCATTGCGGCAGAAAATAAAAAAGCGGACTTAAGCCCGCTTAAAAAAGATGTTGCTAGGTTAATTTAAGAATCCAGAAAGCTAAACGGCCTCCGTCGCTTGTCAAGTGTCGGTATGCGGGCAATTGAGGATAGTTTTAGCGCATGAAATCTAGGTGAAATAGGCATTTTTACCCGTTGGTCTACCCCAGCAGCTAACCACACACAGGAATGCCGGTGCCACTCGGCCAATCTGGCCTCCGTCGCCAAAAGACGCGGATGGCGCCTGCAGCCTGCACGCCCACTACTTCAATGCCCCCGATCTCACGATCGAGGCTAGCATGCATACGTCGCCTCCGCCGTCAGACGAGCGAGCGGCAGACCTGCTGGTTTTACCTTGCCGTGTGCGCCAAAAACATCATTTTGCCCCCTCCAACAGCTGGCCCTGCTAACGAATTCCCAGGGCCGCAGCCATTCGGCAACCACTGAATTCATGAACAGCGTCCTGATTTATTCCGGCGGGCTCGACTCGACCGTCCTGCTCTACCATCTGCGTGCCGCAGGCCACACCGTGCATGCGCTCTCCGTCAACTACGGGCAACGCCACAGTTGCGAGCTCATGCATGCCGCCGAGATCTGCAAAGCCATCGATGTGCCGCATCAAACCGCCGACCTCTCCGCGATTCAGCCCCTGCTCGCCGGCAGCAGCCTAACCTCGCCCGAAATCGACGTTGCCGAAGGCCACTACACCGAGGAGTCGATGAAGTCCACCGTGGTGCCAAATCGAAATATGATTCTGCTCGCCATCGCCGCCGGGCATGCCCTTTCGATTGGCGCTGAGCAGATCGCTTACGCTGCCCACAGCGGCGACCACGCGATCTACCCCGATTGCCGCAACGAGTTTGCCGACGCCATGGCCGCAGCCATCCGTCTGTGCGACTGGAGCACGGTCGAGCTCAGCCGCCCCTTCGTCGACTGGACCAAAGCCGACATCGTGCGCCGCGGCGCAGAACTGGGCCTGCCCTTTGCGAAAACGTGGTCCTGCTACCAAGGCGGCGACCTTCACTGCGGCCGCTGCGGCACCTGCATTGAACGCCGCGAAGCCTTCGACCTCGCAGGCGTCACCGATCCAACCGCTTACGCCGCCAACGCGCCGAGCGTCAGCACCCTGCGCGCCAACGACTGGCGCCTGTAAGCTTTCAGTTTCCACTTTTCCACCTTCCCACTTTTCCACTTCTCAAAAGATGCTCATCTGTAAAAAAACCTACCGCGACATCCCGTTCGCCCACCGCCAGCACTGCCATGACGGGCACTGCGCCTTTATCCACGGCCACAACTGGGGTATCACGCTGACTTTTGCCTGCAGCAAGACCGACAGCAATGGCTTCGTCGTGGACTTCGGCAAACTCAAATACCTAAAGACCTGGATCGATCAACACCTCGACCACGCCTGCCTGTTTAACGAGGACGACCCGGAAACTGCAGCGCTGTTGGCCAACGCGGGCGACCTATTCAAGCCCTACATTCTACCCAACTGCTCCTGCGAAGGCATCGCCCAACACCTGCACGGCATCTTCGACCAGATGGTGCGCGCCGAAACCAATGGCCGCGTGTGGATCACCGAAATCGAAATCACCGAAGACTCGAAAAATAGCGCCGCTTACCGCCCCGAGTAACCAAGTCTCTCTCCTCAGCTCTCAAGTCTCAGCCCTCAACTCTCAGCCCTCAGCCCTCAGCCCTCAAGTCTCTACAAATGCTCCCGATTCACGAACAGTTTTATACCTTCCAAGGCGAAGGTGCGCACGCAGGTCGAGCCGCTTACTTCATCCGCACCTTCGGCTGCCCCGTGCATTGCCCTTGGTGCGACTCCGCCGGCACTTGGCACCCGGACTACATTCCCAAGCACATTGACCGGCTCGAGCCCGCGGCCCTCGCGGCCGAGGTCGCCGACACCCGCGCCGAGTTTACCGTGATCACTGGCGGCGAACCCGCCATTCACGACCTCAGCGCACTGACCGATGCACTCCATGCCGTCGGCCAACAGACCCACCTCGAAACCAGCGGTGCCTTTCCGATCCGCGGCGCATTCGACTGGATCACGCTCAGCCCCAAGCGCTGGAAGCTGCCACTGGCCGACAACGTCGCCCGAGCCAATGAGTACAAGCTGATCATCGACCGACCCGAAGCAATCGCCGAATACGTCGACGCCCTGACCGAGCGCGGCGCCGAACTGAGCGCCGACAATATCGTCTGGCTGCACCCCGAATGGTCACAGCACAGCAACCCAGAGGTGCTCAACGCCATCACCGAATGGATCAAGTGCCACGGCGCCCCCTACCGCGCCGGCTGGCAGCTACACAAAAACTACGCCGCCGATTGTATGGATCAACGCAGCGTCTCCGCCGCCCCACTCGGCGGCGATCCCGAGCTAGGATTTTAGGCAGCAGCAACGGGGAGGGACGAGCTCCGCCTCGTCCGCAAATAATTTTATAATAATTTTATAAGCCTGTCCCTTAATAATTCACGGAGGAATAATTTTTATAAGCCTGTCCCTTAATAATTGTTTGTCCCTTTGTCCCTTAATAATTGTTTGTCCCTTAAAATTTTATAAGCCTGTCCCTTAATAATTGTATGTCCCTTAATAATTGTAATTAGGATTTTAGGCAGCCGCAACGGGGAGGGACGAGCTCCGCCTCGTCCGCAGTGCCCATAATTACAGCCTCCGATCGCACCACACACTCATTCAGCGCGGACCACACGGAGGTGGTCCCTCCCCAGACACACAAAAAAGCCCTCGGGTTACCGAGGGCTTTTGAAAATCTTTGACTGCGGAGTGCTGGCAGGCGTCACTCTGCGATCGCTACGCTCTAGTCGCTAGCGGATCTCCACCAACTCACACTCGAAGATCAGAGTGTCACCCGGCTTGATCGCACCACCTGGACGCGGTGTGTTGCCGTAGCCCAGCTCGCTGGGGATATAGAGGACGATCTTGCCGCCCGCACCGACCTTAGTCAGGCCTTCGCCGAAGCCTTTGACCACACCATTAAGCGGAAATTCGGCTGGCTCGCCACGATCGTAGGAGCTATCAAACTGTGTGCCGTCGATCAATGTGCCCTTGTAGTGTACCAGCACTTTATCAGTCATGGTGGGCTTCACATCCGAGCCTGGCTCGAGTACCTTGTAGTGCAAGCCGGACTCGCTCGACTGCACCGCGGCATCCGCGCTCAAGCCGGCAATGAAAGCCTCACCTGCGGCAATATTTTCAACTGCCAGCGCCGCACCTGCTTGTTCCGCAGCTGCTTGAGCCGCAGCTTGGGCAGCTTGCGCTTGTGCTTGAGCCGCTTCGGCGCGCGGCTGGATGAATGCTTGGAATGCAGGCATCTTGGCCTCCATGGCAGGATCCATTGCCGTCGCGAGCGCACCCGCAATAAAACCCTTGGCGATCAATTCAGCATCGTCAGCACCAAACCCGAGCTGTGCCAGCCCAGACTGCAGCACCATGACCATGCCGATTTTGTCTAAAGCATCCGGCGTAATAGCTGGCAACTCTGCCGCTTCAGCTTGCACCGCTTCGGCGCGCGCTTGCGCCTGGCCAAATGCCGCTTGCATCGCTTCCTGCGGAAAGTCCTGTACATTCACTTCGCCCGCGAGGCCTTTTTGCAGGCCTCCTGCCATTGCAGCGATACCAGCTGCATCCAGCTTCAGCGTCGCCACGCCGCCACTTTGCGCGGTCAGGTAACCGAGCATTTCAATTAGTTCGGCTTCCGACACTTCGACCGCAGCGACAGGCGCAGCGGCAACAACCGGGGCAGCGACCGCTGGCACCGTAAGCGGCTCGGTCACGGCGGTCTGGGCCGCCACGACTTCTGCCGCAGCTTCAGCCTCAACTGCTTCAACAGCCTCGATCGCTTCAACCGCTTCGACCGCTTCAACTGCCGCAGGCGCGGGCTCGGTGTCGGCGATCACCACGACTTCAGCAGGCGCGCTGACGTCGGCAGTAGGCTGGGCACAAGCAGCAAAAAATAAGGTAGCGGCAGCCAACAGAATGGCTGTGCCCGTGGGTAGATGGATTTTTTTTAACATATGAATTATCTATTTTGTTTGGAATTAAAAGAAGGAGATAACCTTTAGTAAGCTCCCGAAAGGTCAATACGCATCACGCAAAATCCGCCAACTAAGCGGCGGCGCAACTAGTCAGTCAACAGCGGAGATCAAGGGTTCCATAATGGGGGCTCACAAATACCATCAACCAAACAGCTGTCTGCGCAGCCCCTGAATCACGGCAAGATCGCCCCAATCCGAACCACGCAGCACATGCACCTTGGGCGGATACTTACGTCCAACCTCTATTTGCCGAGCTCCCGTAAAACCACGCACAAATTCTGCAGAGCCGAGAATCACGCCATCAGTAAAATAGCGAACCCGGCAGCGAAGGATGGCAGCCTTCGGCAATTCACCATTCTCCACCTCCAGAATCTTCAACGCACGCTCACGCGTCATTTCAGGCAACCCAGCCTCAGAGGCATGCCTGCCAAAGATCAGCATCCGATGCGCCTGCAGGGCTGAATCAACCTGCTTCGCACCGTGATCGCTCCAAATATGAATCAGCCCCCGCGTCGCCGCCGCAACTCCAGCCACCGCTTCGGCATAGCCACAGAAGCGGTAATCCTTCGGATCCTCGACCAAGCCCGCTCGCACTGGGTTGAGATCAATATAAGCGGCCATGGTTTGCAACGGATTGCCCCGCCCCTCGACCAGAACCGACTTAAAGCGCTCAGCCCATAGTGTGCCATAGCGCCGATGCGATCGATTATACCAGACAGAAAAGCGCTGTTTCAGCGCCTTCATAAATTCGGACACATCCGACATCCGAGCCAACAGCTTGCGACGAATGACCTCAGCCTCCTCGCCATCCGCTTTCAGTTGAGCCAGCATAATTCCCATCGAAGCCTGTTGATACTTCGTCGGCTTTGGATACAGCACCTTGTACCGCCTCATTAATTCAGAATCTGAAACTGGCTGCCCACTAGGAACTTTCACCAACACATGAAAGTGATTGGACATGATACAGTAAGTCAGCACCTCCACCCCGCAAAAGTCCGCGACTTGGCGGATCATCTTACGTAACACCTCTTTTTCTCTACCCTTGAACAGGAATTCACCATTCACGGTGCGCGTCATGCAGTGATAGACTGCATCACACCCTCCGACTTTCATACGTCGCGTCCTCATCAACATACAGTATACACACAATCTGCATTATGTCTAAATTGCTGAGCCTGTCCCTTTTAAAATTTTTTGTCCCTTTTTTTTAAATCCTTTAAGATCTTGCCTGTGATTTGGGCACAAAAAAGCCCCGACCGCAGTCGGGGCTTTTGAAATTTCAATTTGAGTCGAACTAAGCGCGACGACGGCGAACCATCACTGCACCCAAGGCACATAGACCAGCGAGTGCTGCGAATGCGGATGGCTCAGGGACAGCTACTAAACTAATCTCAAGTGAAGGTGCCCCAAAGGTAGGATTATTAGCTCCATTAAGATCGAATGCAGAGCCGGCACTGGCAATGACTACACCACTTGCAGTCAATGAGCCATTGAAAACAGCATTCGCAAGATCGATACTCTGTGTTTCGGTATCGGTTCCGGTACCATCACCACCTAGGAATGCCCAATCAGTTGAATAGGCAATAACTGAGCTACCATCATCCGAGAAAATTTTCAACGCCGGTTGAAATGAGGCAAGTGAAGCAGACTCAAATAGCGATGAACCACCAAACATCCCAGCAAAAGGTGTACCACTAGTCGTGCTGCCCAACGAAGTGAATGTACTAGAGTCATAGTAGCCAATTTCTACAGTTGTACCAGTAAGAGCAGTCCCAGACGAATTTGAGATGCCTGTACCTTGCTGAGCAGTGAACGAGACAGTTGTCGCATTTAGAATGCCAGCGAGCATAAGCGCGGCAGTTGTTAATGTTAGTTTTTTCATATATTAATTTATGTTAATTTTGTTTTTAGAATATTTTTTGTAAGAATAATAAATCTTAGTTAGCGGCAAGTGGAGTCGCATCAACTTGGTTGTAAGCAGTTCCCTTGCGCTTTAACACAAAACCATTGCCAACTGTAGCCAGTACAGTTGCGGATGCATCCGTGAATCCATTAACCGAAGACCGGAATCCGATACCACCAAACGAAGCGCCTTCTTGGTAGTAATAGATATCAAAACCTCCGCCAGCTTTTGGGACTAAAATTTCGTCAGCGGCCGCAGCATTTGCGCCGGACTGCAGATCTCCACCATCAGCACCAAAATAGTCAGCAAGCGTATAATCAATGGGGTTAGCACCACTCATCCAGTTTACCCCAGCTTCAACGGGAACGATACTATTTGTTGTCAATACACTACCAGAGATTACTACATCCACATCAGCACTCTGCTTGCGCTTGACCACGAGACCAAGACCCGATGGCAACAGTGCACTTGACTGATCTGTAAAGCCATTGGTCGACGTCCGCCATCCAATGCCACCAAACGCAGCGCCTTCTTGATAGTAATAGATATCAAACCCTGCTCCATTATAGACAAGAATTTCATCCGCCGCAGCAGCATTTGCCCCGCTGCCAATGCCTGATTCATTTGCTGCACCAAAAACATCAGCAAGTGTATTATATGCTCGGACTTCAAAGGTCTCAGTTCCTACAAGCAGAGAAGAAATATCCTGAGCAGTAGTCAAAGTAGTTGCAGTGTTCCCAGTAACGGTTGCCGATATGCCAGTATTTGTACCAGATGTAATCTGCACATAATGCGTCGAAGCAAAGGCTCCTGGGGTCAATGACGCACCGCTACTAGTTAGAGTAGTGCCCGCGACGGCCGTCAACACACCAGATGTGTCTGCAGCATTCACCATGGGTACGCCAATTACTGAAATAGCACTCGAGCCAACACCACCAGTGCCATTGACAGTGACGCTCACATACCCAACCGGGGCAGTGGTTGCGGTTTGAGCCGCGAGCGAGCTAACCGAAAGAAGCGCAGCTCCAGA
>JAFMHF010000136.1 GCA_017854655.1 Puniceicoccaceae bacterium
TCCCTCCCGCGTGACCTGCGAGTTTTCAAATCTTCCCTTTGACAAGCGCTCGTCGCTGGTCGACGTTTCCGCGATGGCAGATTTTAAGATCGGACAGCGCTGGATCAGCGAGACAGAACCGGAACTCGGACTGGGGATATTGGAGTCGGTTTCGCGGCACCAAATCCGGCTCATTTTTACCGCGGCCAGTGAAGCGCGCTTGTATGCTCCGGCGAATGCGCCGATTAAGCGGGTCGAGTTTCGCGTCGGCGATTCGATCCACTCACAAAGCGGCGCAACTGTTTTAGTCGAGTCGGTGCGCGATGAGGATGGCCTGCTGACCTATGTCGGCGGCGGGGTGGAGGTGCCGGAGGCGGAGCTGGCGGATACCATCAGCTTCAGCAAGCCAGAGGATCGCTTGATCGGTGGTCAGATTGATCAGTCGAACGCGTTTGCGCTGCGCTACGAGACAATTGCGCGCCAACATGCGATGCGTAAATCCGGTGTGGCGGGCTTCACCGGCGGCCGGATCGACTTGATCCCCCACCAGCTCTACATCGCCGCAGAAGTGGCGAATCGCTACATGCCGCGCGTGTTGTTGGCGGATGAAGTGGGCCTAGGCAAAACGATTGAAGCGTGTTTGATTTTGCACCGCCTGCATTTGACTGGGCGTGCCGAGCGGATGTTGATCGTGCTGCCGGAGTCGTTGGTGCACCAGTGGTTTATTGAGCTGCTGCGCCGGTTTAATCTGTGGTTCAATTTGTTTGATGCCGACCGGTGTCAGTCGATCTTAGATTCAGAGCCAGAAGCGAATCCATTTATGTCGGAGCAGTTGGTGATCTGTAGTCTCAGCACGCTTCTGGCAGACGAACGCTGGGCGACGCATGCGACCGATGCGAAGTGGGATATGTTGGTGGTCGATGAGGCGCACCACCTCGAATGGACGCCGGAAGTGGTGAGTCCTGAGTATCAATTGGTCGAAGCGCTGACCCGCAAGAGCCATGGGCTACTACTGTTGACCGCGACACCCGAGCAACTCGGCGCCGAGGGCCACTTTGCGCGTCTGCGTCTGCTCGATCCAGAGCGCTACCCGGATCTGGATAAATTTAAAGATGAGCAAGCCAGCTATACCGAAGTCGCAGCGGTTGCGGGCAAGTTGCTGAATGGCAATAAGCTGACCAAGGCCGAGAGTGCATTCCTGCGCGCGGTGTTTGACGAATATTCGGATGCCGAATTTGCGACGCGTTTAAAGGACCGCAAGGCGCTGCTGGACGAGCTGGTGGATCGGCATGGCACGGGGCGCGTGATCTTTCGAAATTCGCGTGACTCGTTGACTGGTTTTCCAGAGCGCAAGGCGATGCCACAAAAACTCAGCCCGCGCAAGATGCTCTCCGAAGAAGAACTGCAGGCGCGCTTATTGCATGAGTTTGATTTGGATGCGACCGCTGCGGAGCCCGAGGAGCCAGTGGACTATCGGCATGGGCCGCGGATTAAATGGCTGGCGGATCTGCTGCGCGAACTGGGCGATGCGAAAGTGCTGTTGATTTGCCGCACCAAGGAAAAAGTGCAGGCGATTTTTGAGGCACTGAGCGAAGAGATCAATGTGAAGGCAGCAGTGTTTCACGAAGACTTGACGCTGGTGAAGCGCGACCGCAATGCGGCGTGGTTTGCCGAGGCAGAGGGCGCGCGGATATTGCTGTGCTCGGAAATTGGTAGCGAGGGGCGTAACTTCCAATTTGCGCATCATTTGGTGCTGTTTGATTTGCCGCTGAATCCAGAACTACTGGAGCAGCGCATTGGGCGCCTCGACCGCATCGGCCAGACGGAAACGATTAAGGTGCATTTGCCGTATTTGGAGCATAGCTGCACGGAGCTGTTGATGCGTTGGCACCATGAGGGCATCGATGGTGTTGAGCATTCGCTCAAGGGTGGCTATGCGTATTTGGAAAAATTTGGTGCCGCGATTCGCACGCTCGGGCCAGTGTATCACGAAGGTGATCCGGCGCTGCTGAAACAGGCAGACGCGTTGATTGCGGACAGTCGCAGCTTTCGCAAAGAGCTGGAGGCGACGTTGGGGCAGGGCCAGGACCGCTTGATTGCGCTCAACTCGTTCCGCGAAGAGGTAGCCAGCGAACTGGTGGATCATATCCGTGTGCAAGACGGTGATCGCACGCTCGATGAATTTATGAACCGCATCTTTGATCACTTCGGCGTGACCGTCGAAGATATTGAAGAGCGCAGCTACCACTTGTCGCCAGGCCAAATGTTTACCGACTCCTTTCCCGGCTTGCCCGACGAGGGGATGATGGTGACCTGTGATCGCAAGCGGGCGTTGGGCCGTGAGGACATCGGATTTTTGACCTGGGACCACCCGATGGTGCGTGGCTCGATCGATTTGGTGCTGAGCTCAGAAAAGGGCAATAGCTCGATTGTGGTGTGGGCCGGCAACTCGGTGGATGCACCGCCAATTTTAATTGAGGCCGTGTTTGTGTTAGAGAGCGTGGCGCCGGCGCGACTACATGTAGATCGCTTTTTACCGCCGACCCCAGTGCGGGTGGTGGTCGATATGGCCGGGCAGGATTGCTCGCAAGATTACGCGCATGCGTTCGTCAACAAACACGCGCGTGATGAGGAGGCGTTCCGCTTGAAGCAGAATCCTGAATTGCTGCAGGCCTTAGTGCCGGAAATGCTGAAAGCGGCACGTGGCCATGCGCGCGAGCAGAAATCGACCTTACTGCAGACCGCCATGACAGAGGCGCATGCGCGCTTGGATGGTGAGGCCAAGCGCTTGAAGGAGCTGCGTAAGGTGAACCCGAATGTGCGTGAGCAAGAGATCAAGATCGCCGAAAATGTGATCACCGATGTGACGCGGCATATCGCCAAGGCGCACTTGCGGCTCGATGGTGTGCGCTTGATTCTGCGCGGGCCGGG
>JAFMHF010000070.1 GCA_017854655.1 Puniceicoccaceae bacterium
CGGCGAGCGGTTGAATGACTGGTGTTGCTGGGGCTATCTGCTTTGCAGGAGCAGGAAGTGTTGCGGCTTGTTGGGCGACTGGTGCGGGGTCTTTACGGAGCACGACAATGGTGAGTCCTGCGACGAGGCCGATGAGGAGGGCGATGCCTGCCACAAGGCCGATGAGGAGCCCTGACTTGTTGAAGTTGCCAGTATAGTTTGGGTGCGACGCGCTGGCATGATCGGCAGCGGTGGCTGGACGACTCGGTGTGCGCTGCTGCTGCGCTTTGCGGAGGGCTTGGTTGATTAAACTCATGTGTGTTTAAAATTACTTGTGTAGCCGATTGATGTCTTTGAGGGCTTTGCGTGCATCCCACCAGTTGACATCGGTGCCGTTGCGAATGAAGGAGGCGAGTAGGGCTTTGTCGCACAGGTTGTTAATCATACGTGGAATGCCTAGGCTACCTTTGGCAATTTTTTTGACCGCGCGCGGGGTGAATTGAGGCTGGCCGTTGCTGCCTGCAAGGCTGAGGCGGTGGAGTATGTAGAGATGCACTTCGGCCGCCTTGAGCGGTTGCAGGTCGTAGTGGACCAGCACGCGCTGGCGCAACTGACGCAGGCGGTCCTCCTTGAGTTTGAGAGTCAACTCAGGCTGGCCCATTAGGATAATCTGTAGCAATTTCTGATCGTAGGTTTCGAGGTTGGAGAGCATCCGCAACATTTCCATGACTTCGAAGGAAAGGTTTTGCGCCTCGTCGATGATCAGTACGATTTCGCGGCCTTGATCGATGCGTTCGAGTAGAACGTCATTCATCTTGTCGAGTAAATCGCTTTTGGAGCGGGCTTTAGATTCTTCGCCTAGCTCCTTCATGATGCCTTTGAGGAGCTGTGTTTCAGAGATTCTGGGGTTCAAGAGTAGCGCCGTATCGCACATCTCATTGGCCTCAAGCTCTTCGAGCAGCTTGCGACACAGCGTGGTTTTACCACAGCCGACTTCTCCAGTTAGGACGATGAAGCCCTTTTTATCTTCGATCCCGTAGCGAAGATGCTGCAGCGCCTCTTCGTGGGTCGGGCTGAGGAATAGGAAACGCGGATTAGGCGTGACGTGAAAGGGCATTTCCGAAAATCCAAAATAATCCTGATACATATGATATAAAATCTACTAAGCTAAGCTGAGATTACCCTTTCCAATTTCAAGAAAATGACCTTCTGTGTGGAGTCTAATGCCGAATCCTTCACAGCGAAAAGAACGCGTAATCCTACTCATGATGGTGGGGGTGCTGTTAGCATTGATCGTATTCTTTAGCAGTCTTATGGTGCAGACCTATCGAGAGTATAAGAATTTCAGAGTACGCGAACTTAGAATTGAGGCGAAGCTCACACAAGCTCGAAAAGAGTTTGAGCAAAAGGAGATTTATTTGGCGCGATTACTGGAAGACCCAGAGTTTTTGGAGCGTGTGGTGCGCGAGCGGCTTGGATACGCACGTCCCGATGAATTGCTGTTTCGATTCTCTGATGAGCCCTGAGTGGCACTAGGGGGTAGGCTTTGTGTCCTTTTAACTTGGATTTTACGCAGTGGATGGATCGAGGTTTACATTTTCGATGCAGCACTCTAGTCAGTGTCAGCTTCAATTATGAATCATTCCGACGCGACCATATCTCTCATTCAAGCATTTCAACTGGCTGGCCAAGGGCAGGTCTTCCGTTACTTCGATGAACTCGATGCCGACGAGCAGGCTCAATTGCTTGCTCAGGCGGCGTCGATTGACCTTTCGGAAGTGGATGCGTTGGTCACTGAGCACCTTCAGGGGGCGCATGCGAGTTCCGTTGATTTGGACGGCTTAACGCCTGCGCCTTACACGGCGCTTCCTGCGAACGGAGGCGACCAAGCGCAGTGGGACGCCGCGGTTGAGGCAGGTTCGGCTGCAATTGCCGCAGGTCGTGTGGCGGCTTTTACGGTCGCAGGTGGGCAAGGCACGCGCCTTGGCTACGATGGGCCGAAGGGCACATATCCGGTGACACCAGTTTCGCAAAAAACACTCTTTCAAGTGTTTGCTGAAAAGATCGCGCGTTCAGGTGAGCGATTTGGCGTGACGATTCCTTGGTTCATTCTCACCAGTGAGATCAACAACGAGGCCACGGTCGCCGCTTTTAAGGAGTCAGACTTTTTCGGACTCGAATCTGATTCGGTCCATTTCATCATGCAAGGGCTGGTGCCGGCGGTTGATTATGACGGCAAAATCCTGCTCGCTGAGAAATCGAAGATCGCGATGACGCCAGATGGGCACGGCGGTTCGCTGCGTGCGTTGGTGCGTAGTGGTGCGGTGGCAAAGATGGAGGAGCTGGGCGTCGATTGTGTGAGCTATTTTCAAGTGGATAATCCAATTATTCAATGTATCGATCCGGCTTTCATTGGTTTTCACGTGCTCGGGCAGTCGGAACTTTCGAGTAAGATGGTGCCGAAAGCCTATGCGCTCGAAAAGGTCGGTCACTTTTGTATGCAAGATGACGCGGCTCTGGTGGTGGAATACAGCGACATGCCGGATGCGATGCAGGAGGAGACAAATCCTGATGGCTCGATCCGCTTCAATGGGGGCAGTGTCGCGATTCACATTTTTGACCGCGCATTTATCGCGCGGGCGGGCAGCACTACATCGGATTTACAGCTGCCATTCCATCGTGCCGATAAGAAGATTCCGTATGTTGGTGCGGATGGTGCTATCGTCACTCCCGATGCGGCAAATGGGGTGAAGTTTGAAATGTTCGTGTTTGACGCGCTGCCACTGGCAAAGAATCCAGTGATTATCGAAGCGGCTCGCGAGGATGATTTTAGTCCAGTAAAGAATGCCGAAGGCGTGGACTCGCCTAAATCTTGTAAGAGGGACCAACTACGGATGTTCGTCCGTTGGTTGAGGGCTGCGGGCGAAGAGATCGAAACGGATGAGACTGGCGTGCCGAGCACCTGGTTTGAGATCTGCCATTTGTTTGCCGCGGATAAAGCTGACTTTGTCGCGCAATGGGCCGCGCTCGAGGATAAGCCTGCCATCGTCGAAGGTTTGATTATCGAGTAATTCATTATTTAGTATATCAATCATTCATATCATTATCGAAATACTATGAGCATTATTGAAAAAATCGAAGCCGCCGGAGCCGCGGGTTCTCTGCTTGAAAGCACTGTCGTCAATTTAAAGAAGTGGGCCAGTGCCGACTTTCTTCCTAACTGGGCTGGGGAGAGCATCGTTGAGCTGGTCGAAAACAGCGAGTGGGACGAGTTGAACGACCGGTTTTACCAAAACCTTGCATTTGGCACGGGTGGCATTCGTGGTCGCACGATTGGTAGTGTACCAGCTGCGGCTGAAACTGGCACGCTGTCCGAGATGGGCTCGCCCGAGCATGCTGCGGTGGGTTCGAATGTACTCAACGATTTCAATCTCGTACGTGCGACAATCGGCCTCTTTCGCTATACCAAGCAATATCTCAAAGAGTCTGGCAGCTACGATTTACCACGCTTTGTGATTGCACATGATGTGCGTCATTTCTCACGTCATTTCTGTGAGCTGGCTGCATCGACTTGGTGCAAGCTCGGTGGTCAAGCGCTCATTTTCGAAGGCCCGCGCTCGACGCCGCAGCTGAGTTTTGCGGTGCGGCAGAATAATGCGACTTGTGGAGCAGTAATTACTGCCAGCCACAATCCGCCGCATGACAATGGCTTTAAAGTCTATTTCGATGATGGCGCGCAAGTGGTTTCACCACATGCCGAAGGCATCGTCGATTTGGTCAATTTAGTGGAACTGTCTGAGGTGCCTGCTTTCCTTAATATCGATCTCGAGCCAGTGATTTCGTTGGGCGCGGCAGATGATGCGGCCTACTTAGAGCTGCTCAAAGAGATGGTGATTGATAATGAAGTGATGCAGAAGGAAGCGCCGCAAATCGTATTTTCTCCGATCCATGGCACGGGTGCGATTAGCTCGGTGCCTGCGTTGAAAGCACTCGGCGTCAAAGTAATCGAAGTGCCTGAGCAGATGGTGCAAGACGCGCGCTTCCCGACCGTTCAGTCGCCCAACCCTGAAAATGCCGAAGCGCTTGCGATGGCGATTGCGAAGGCCAACGAAGTCGGTGCGGATGTGGTCGTCGCCACTGACCCAGATGCAGACCGTATGGGCGTCGCCGTGCGCGATCGCAGCGGCGAGATGGTGTTGCTGACTGGCAACCAAATTGGTACAATCATGGCGGAGTATCGTATCTCCGTGCTGAAGGACGCTGAAGTGATCCCAGAAGATGGCGGTGACAATACTGTCTTGATTAAGACCTTTGTGACCAGTCCGATGCAGGAAGCAGTGGCTGATTGGCATGGCCTAAAGACGATCAATACATTGACTGGATTTAAGTGGATTGGTGAAAAGCTCGCCGGTTACGAAGCGCAAATGAAAGCGCGCTTGCTTGAAGAAGAAGGCACTGCGGTGGATTACGATGCGTGCGACATCTGGACACGTGCCGACTTATTGCTCGATTACTCGACTTATTTCGTCTTTGGCGGTGAAGAAAGTTATGGCTATCTCGCGACCGATAAACTGCGCGATAAGGATGCCAATGCAGCGGTTATTATGTTTTGCGAAGTCGCGGCATATTTGAAGTCGCAGGAAATGACATTTCCGGAGTTTCTCGATTCGTTGTATTTGCAACATGGATACTACGAAGAGAAAACAATCAATATCTACTACGAGGGCGCTGCCGGCAGTCAGAAGATTAAGAACATTTTAGAGTCCTATCGTAGCGGGGCGCCGAAGGCATTTGGTGATGTGAAAGTGTCTGGGTTTACTGACTTCGGTAAAGACGAGATCATTGATGCTGATGGGCAGAAGATACCGCCGCAGGATTTCTACTTCCTTGAGCTGAGTAACGGTTACAGCTTCGCCGTTCGGGGATCTGGCACCGAGCCGAAGATTAAGTTCTACGTGTTTGGTCGCAGCGAAGTACTTGACCCAGAAGACTTGATCAAGGTGAAGGCCGTGGCCGCAGTCGAAATGCAGACTGTGCTCGCCGCGATCGAGGCAGACGCACGTGTGCGTGCAGAGGGCTAGGCGGGGACGCGTTTTGTGTAGAAGCGACACTCTTGTCGCTTTGGTTCAGTGAAAAAGCGACAAGAGTGTCGCTTCTACGCTTCGCTTTGGTTCGGTGATAAAGCGACAGGAGTGTCGCTTCTACGCTTTGTGATTCAGGATGTATTTTCGTATTCGTTCAAGTGCTTCCGCATTGCGGACGATGTGATCGTAGCTCTCTTTTTGCCAAACGTTGCCTGTGGTGCGTCGCAATTGATTAATCTTTCGTGCTGATACGCCTTTCCAGCCTTTCAGAATGCCGGGTAGTTCATTACCTTGTGTTGCCAGTACGAGTGCATGCACATGGTTCGAGGCTACGGTGTGGCAGTCGATTTTGTAGCGGTCTTGGTCAAATTTGAGTAGACAGTCTGCGACAATTTTCGCGTAGGCATGCTCTCGTAGTAGGTTACTGCCGTAGCCTTGGTCCAGCCACAGTTCGATCTTACGAGCAAAGTGTGTTTGATACTCGTCGATTTGATTTAGATCCCAAGGCTTCGGATTGCGAGCCAGCCATAATTCAAATCCGTTTTTCCACTGGTGTAACTTTTCTTGAGGAATTGAATCGGAGAGCCTGAATGTGACAAAGTAGAGTGCTCCGACTTGGTGCCAATGTGGCAGGTTAGCTTCGAGCATTTCAACCTCAGCGAGCGGGTTGAAATACTCGAAGTCTTTGCCTGCCTGTAGCATGTTGGGTAGCAGCGACAGTCCTGTCGCTTTGATTCAGTGAAAAAGCGACAAGAGTGTCGCTTCCACATTTTACGTTGGTTCGGTGAAAAAGCGACAAGAGTGTCGCTTCCACATTTTGCGTTGGTTCGGTGAAAAAGCGACAGGAGTGTCGCTGCTACGTTTTGCTTGGGTTTTGAGGTCCAGCTGGGAACGTAAATAAATTTGAACCAGCGGCCCGTCGTCTAAAAGCTGTCCGTAACGACGACTTCGTCGTATTTGAGCTGGCCGCCGCGTGTATTAGCGTCTTTGAGCGCTTTGCCGACCGGCAGCATCATGCCGATGATATGATGCTCAGGAAGATTGATGATTTCGGCGACTTTAACCGGGTCGAAGCCGATCATTGGGCAGGAGTCGTAGCCCATCGATTTTGCGGTGAGCATGAGTGTCTGTGCCGCGATGCCGATCGAGCGCATCGCTTCGTCGCGTTGTAAGGCTGGATTGTCTTTGTAAAAGGGCTCAATCATTGGCACCAGCATCTCTTGTACCGGCTGTGGTGCGTGGACCCAATAGCGGCCGCCATTTTCGTAAGAATGTAGATCCGCGCAGAGCACGACAAGGATCGACGCTTCACTGACTTGAGCTTGATCCCAAGCTGCGGCTCGGAGCGCTGCTTTCTTCGCTTGGTCAGTGACTACGACGAAGCGCCAATTCTGCATATTAAAAGAAGTCGGCGAAAGTAATGCGAGCTCGAGCAGTTCTTGAATCTCGACCTCGGTCATTTTGTGGTCGGGATCGTAATGTTTAATTGAGCGGCGTTGGTGTATAGCGGTTGTTGTATCCATGGCCGCGATATTGATCAGTTTTCTGCTAGAATCAAGAGGCGAGCGCGGAAAGCTTGCGGACAGTTCAAATATTGCCCTAGGTATGTAAGTTTTAGGCCTAATTGCCGTTCTCCTATAATGACTACCACAATTCTATGGTTTCGTAATGATCTACGCCTTGACGACAATTCTGCTTTGGCCGCGGCGATTGAAGCGGGCGGAGATGTGATACCGGTTTTTATCTGGTCGCCTGAAGAGGATGCTGGCTGGCCTCCGGGGGGCGCGTCGAAATGGTGGTTGCACCAGGCGTTGCTGAGTTTGAGTTCACGCTTAGCGAAGCATGGCTCGCAGTTGATCGTTCGCCACGGTAACAGCTTGAAGATGCTGCGCCAGCTGGTTGAAGAGACGGGAGCGACGCAGGTGGTTTGGAATCGTCGCTATGAGGGCCCGCTGCGTGCGGTCGATATGGAAGTCAAACGTTCGCTGCGTGACGATGGAATTGCGGTGGAGAGTTTTAATAGTTGCCTGCTGAATGAGCCGCATACCGTCGCGGCGGGTGGCGGGCAGCCCTACAAAGTATACACCCCCTACTGGAAGAAAGTTCACACCAGAGCGGTGGAAGCGCCAGTCGAGCCAGCATTAGGTCGATTGCAGGGCCCGGCAACGTGGCCTAGCTCTGTTGCGTTGCAGGAGTTATGCTTATTGCCAGAGGTGCATTGGTGCGCGGGCATGGCTGAGCGCTGGTGCGTGAGTGAAGCTGGGGCACAGCAACGATTGGCGACGTTTGTACAGGGGCCAATTGATGACTATCATGTGAATCGAGATCGTCCAGACTTCGAGGGCACTTCAAGTCTAGCGCCTTATTTACGCTGGGGCTTGATTGGCCCTAGGCAAATTGTCGCGGCGGTGTGTGCGCAGTGTGATGAGTCGGCAGAAGGCCCCAAGGTGTATCTCAAAGAGATCTACTGGCGCGAGTTTGCTTACAACGTATTGTATCATTTTCCGGAGACGCCAAATCGTCCGTTGCGACTTGAGTATGAGTCGTTCCCATGGGAGACCGACGCAGTGATTTTGAAGCGCTGGCAGACTGGCCAAACGGGTTATCCAATTGTGGATGCTGGAATGCGCCAATTGTGGCAAACTGGTTGGATGCATAATCGTGTGCGGATGATTGTATCTTCCTTGTTGGTCAAACATTTGCTGCAGGATTGGCAGGACGGCGCTCGTTGGTTTTGGGATACTTTGGTGGATGCAGACCTTGCGAGTAATACACTCGGGTGGCAGTGGAGTGGCGGTTGCGGTGCCGATGCGGCCCCGTATTTTCGTATCTTTAACCCCATCATACAGGGGCAGAAATTTGATCCGGATGGTGCATATGTGAAGCGTTACGTGCCGGAGTTGGAAAAATTGCCAACAAAGTATATCCATGAACCATGGCAGGCGTCAGCTGAATTACTTGAGGCGACAGGTGCGGATGTCTATCCTTCACCAATCATTGATCATCAAGCGGGGCGTGCGCGTGCGCTGGCCGCATTGGCAAAGTTTAAGGCATGAGTAAACTTAAGAAAACAGTATTAGTCTCTGGTGCCACCGGCATGCTCGGTAAGGCGCTGTGCATTGCGCTTGAGGCAAAGGGCCACTCAGTGCGACAGCTTTCGCGTGGTACTGCTGCTGATGTGCAATGGGATGTGGACGCAGGCACGATCGATGCCGGTGCGATGACAGGTGTCGACGTAGTGGTGCATCTCGCTGGCGAGCCAGTTGCGCAGCGTTGGACTGATGCCACTAAGGCGCAAATACTGAAGAGCCGAATTGGCGGAGCGCAGCTATTGGTTGGCGCGCTGTTGAAAGAGCCAACTCCACCAGATTATATTACCGCATCGGGGATTAATTTTTATGGCCATCAATGCGGTGTTGGCGTGACTGAACGTTCGCCTTTAGGAGAGGGATTCCTGGCGCATGTCTGTGAGCAATGGGAGGGTGCGGCACAGCCATTAATCGATGCTGGGATCCGCTCAGTGTCGGCACGAATCGGCATGATACTGAGCTCCCAAGGCGGAGCACTCACAAAAATGTTGCCTGCATTTAAGCTCGGCCTCGGTGGGGTGATTGGCGCTGGTAGCCAGCACATGAGCTGGGTGAGCTTACCAGATGCAGTGCGGATATTGTTGCTGGCGATCGAAGATAGATCGATTCAGGGACCGCTGAATGTCGTTTCCCCACAGCCTTTGACGAATCAGGTGTTCACTAAGTCTTTAGGCGCGGCGTTAAAGCGCCCCACATTTTTTCCGATGCCAGCATTAGCCGTGAAAGCCCTGTTTGGGCAGATGGGAACCGAAGTGCTGTGCTCCGATGTCGGAGTGCATCCGCAGGTATTATTGGATCGTGGCTTCGAGTGGGATTTTACGGATATAAAGAGTTGCTTCGATGCCTGCCTAGCTAAGCAGTTTTAGGTTAAAGGTTAATATAGATATGATTGATGTATTAGTGATTGGTGCCGGGATCTCTGGCCTTTTGTGTGCTTCGGAACTACAACGTGCTGGAGTCTCGGTGCGTGTGCTTGATAAAGGGCGCGGAGTGGGCGGGCGTATGGCGACCCGGCGTATGGGGGGTGGTCGCTTCGATCATGGTGCGCAGTTTTTCACGGTGCGCGAACCAAGCTTTCAAAGCCATGTAGATGAATGGCTGCAGGCTGGCGTGATTCAGGAGTGGTTTCGCCATGCCCCGTCTGATTCTAACACTGCTGGTTATCCACGTTATTGTGGTCGGTCTGGCATGACTGATGTGGCGAAGCATTTGTGCGATTCTTTAGAGGTGCACCGCTCGCAGACGGCGGTCGATGTAGTGAGAACTGCGAATGCATGGGAGGTGCGAACTTCGACCGGCGAGGTTCATCGATGCCGCTATTTAGTTGTCACTGCGCCTGTACCGCAAGCACTCGCGTTATTAGATACGAGTGCAGTCGATTATGCTGGGGTAGAGTTGGCTGCGTTGCGTGCCGTGCGTTACGACCTAGGGTTGGCGACTTTGGCGACCTTAGACGGACCCAGCGGTTTGGCAAATCACGGGGCATGCCCGATTGAGGAGTCTTCAATCACTTGGATTGCCGATAATCAACAGAAGGGCATTTCAAGCGATGTGCCCGCAGTCACGATTCATGCGAGTGCCGATTTTGCGCAGGAGCACTGGGACTCGGCGGACGATGTGCGCGGTGCTCTGATGCTTGAAGCTGCCTCAGCTTATTTACAGTCCTCCGTCCTTGAATATTCCTGCCATCGATGGGGCTTTACGTTACCATTAAACCCGTATCCACAGGCGTATTTCCATAACTCGGACTTGAGTTTGCTGTTGGCGGGGGATGGTTTTGGCGGGCCTAGGGTTGAGGGTGCTGCGCTGTCTGGTTTGGCCGCGAGCCGAGTGTTACTCGATACGCTGTCTTGCGGCTAATTTTGTTTGAGTCCTGGAATGAAGTTCCGAGGGTCGTAGCGTAAGCGGATTTTCTGGTCGTGTATGGTTCCTTTGAGATTAAATACTAGAAGGTTAGGCAGAGGAGAGGAGAGCAGTTTTCGGAAAGTGTTTATCGTGGAGTCAGGGTTGCCTATATTTTCAAATAGCTTGACGCGGACATCCATGTTGAGTGCTTGATCGGGGATATGCATCGTGCCCTGTGACCAGATCTTGGTGCGAGGGCCTTCGATGATCAAATCGGAGAAGTTGATCATCTCTTGCTCTACTGCGAATCGCGCAGTCATTTGATCGAGGTTGAATGAGGAGAAGCTGAGGCGCGTGTTTTTTAGCAAGCTGGATAGTGGTCCGAGTAGTTGAATCGCGCCGAGTTGTTCGTTGTTAGTAACGAAATCTCCGTATCCATTAAATGCATACAAATTGTCTATCGGCCCCTGGACGTGTAGGTTTAGGTCTAGTTTTCCTTTACTGCGGATTGCTTCGTCTGCTTGGGCTTCGGACTGAGTCAGATGGTCTTCGATATCGTCGAAACTTGGTAAGTCTTCAATGGCTTTTACTTGATTAGCGTCACGGAGGCTTAGGTTGATGCGCAGATGATTGCCGTCTTCGATATCGATCTGCGCGGTGCCATCCCCCTCGGCATACCCAAATTCTAGACCTCTGAGGTGGATGGCTTCTTGACGGCCGTAGAGCTTGAACTGTAGGTGGTCGAGGGGCGTTTTCTTGAAGGTGATCGGTGTGTCGATATCGGCGTCTAGGTCGAAGGTGTCTTTGTCTGCATATTGAGGATAGGCATCGTTGAAAGTAACTCCATCGAGTTTGACTCTTGGTAGTTTAGTGACTTCGAAGTCATTGATGATCCTAGCAATCGTACCACCGAATATTTTCGAGGCGACATCGAGTGGCATCAATGAGTCGAAGTGGTAGCGAACCGAGAGAGGGCCACGGTCAGGGATTTTCCCAGAGGTGAAGCTAACATCGCCTTTCGCCCAACCGTCGCCTGTTTTGGCGTCGATATTGTGTAGCTCGACGTAGTTGCCGCGACCGCGGACAATCATTTCGCTTTCGTCGATCAGCGCGCCACGATAGGCTGCGCGATGGGCTGCTGTATGGCCGAAAAAGAACACCTTAGGCTCTGGAACGCTGCCGCCATAAATAACGAAGTCGCCGTAGCTATATGTCGCTTGGCTGAAGTCGATATCTTTGAATATCTTAGGCCACCATTCAGGGAGAAGTGGGCTGTATTGTTCGGGAAGCGCAGAGCCAAGTAGCGTTATTTTAAAGTCCTTGGATGTGTTGTTTTGACTGAACGTGGCATCGATCCATTGTTTGCCGCGCTCGATGAGTATGTTGTCTAGGTTGAATGTGCTTTCGTTGTAGCTGCCTGAAGCGCGGATACTATTGAACGTTAGTCCATTCGCAGTGACGTCATTTGCATCGATCCTGAAGGTTGCGCTATTGAGCTTTAGCCCGTCGTCGAGGGTGACTGCGAAATTGTAGTGGGGCGTCGATCCGAACTCGATTTTAGGTAGCTTTGTGAGTGTGGATGTGGGCAAAATTGTGAATATATCAACGCTGCCATCGGCTTGTATGTAGCCACTTTTGGTTGCACTGTTGAGCTTCCCTTTAAATGCGACACCACCTTTGAGGCCATTGGTAGAGCCGGTGAATTGTAGGTCTGGATAGTTCGCTGGAGAGATAATGGCTTGGGAGCCTTCTAGCTCGACCCCATGTGTGGTAATTGACTGTGCGCTGATGGCAAACTCAGGCCAGATGCCATTCATTAGGCCTTTCCATTGGTCGGTGGCGACGTGTGCGGTTATTTGCTCGGCCGCAA